>CAKTHW010000144.1 GCA_934565425.1 uncultured Oscillospiraceae bacterium | reverse complement strand
GCCATGACGTTGGCACCGTACTTGCCCACGATGTTGATATAGTAACGACGGGCTTCGCAGTCCCAATCTTCCTCGGTGTCCAGGGCACCGAACTTGCCAAAGCCGTCCGCGGAGAACAAAATTTTCTCGGCGCTCTCATAGCTGACCATGACTTCAGGCCAGTGGACCATGGGTGCCATGACGAAGGTCAGGGTGTGGTGACCCAGCTCCAGGGTGTCGCCCTCGTTGACGACCACCTTGCGGCTCTGGAAGTCGAAGTCATAGAACTGTTCCATCATGGCGAACAGCTTGGGGTTGGAGACGAACTTCATGTCGGGATACTTCTCCGCCAGCTGCTGGATGCTGCCTGCGTGGTCCGGTTCCATGTGGTGGATGACCAGGTAGTCAGGCAGACGGCCTGCCAGAGCCTGCTCCACATTGGCCAGCCACTCGGTGGTCTTGCGGGGGTCTACGGTGTCCATGATGGCGATCTTGTCGTCCATGATGACATAGGAGTTATAGGAGACGCCGTTGGGCACGACATACTGGCTCTCGAACAGGTCGATGGTCTTGTCGTCCACGCCCACGTACAGGACGGAATCGGAAATGTAGGTATCTTTCATAATGATCTTCCTCCTTATTGGGATTCATTCTTAATTAAGCACAACCACAGTATACCATAGCCGCTTGTGTTTGTCACCCTTTTTCCCTTGTTTTTTCTCACAAAATTACAGGTCGTTTTTTTGGCGATGTTTCTCATCGGCAACATCAGTCTGCCCAAAAAGCCGCCGCCCGAACCGGTGCGCCGTCCGCGTCCGCCTGTTTCAGAGGCAGGGCGCAGAAGAACACCACCCCGTCCCCCACCTGCTCCAGGTTGGTCAGGTTCTCGATGATGACCATCCGGTCATCGGTCAGCAGTTTCCGGTGCAGGGTCAGGGTTTCGTCGGCGATGGGGTCCAGTCCGATGGTGTCCAGACCGATGCCCTTCTTCCCCGTTTTCAGCAGCCAGTCCGCCACCTGGTGGGTGATATAAGGGTAGTCACCAAAATACTCTGGCTGTCCCCAGTACCGGCTCCAGCCGGTGTGGAAGAGGATGAACTCCGCCTGGTTGGCCGCCTCCCACTGCTTGCGGATGTGGTGCATGGCGATGCGCTCCCCTGCTTGCAGCTCCGGACAGTGGATGACCACGGCGGTGCCGGAGAACTGGGTGATAGGCAGGACATCCAGCGTCTTGCCGGTGGGGTACAGGTGGGCCGGGGCGTCCATGTGGGTGCCGGTGTGGGAGTAGAAGGTCAGGCAGGTCTCCCGGAAGCCGCTCTCCTGGTAGCTGTTGGCGGGTACCATTTTCGGCCCCTCGGTGCCTGGGTAGACGGGCATGTTTTCTTCGATCACGTGGGTCAAGTCTACTGCGTGCATGGCGTCATTCCCCCTTTGTTTTTTTCTTATAGTATAGCAGATTTTTCCCCGGTTGTCCCACTTTTTTGCCATGGACGTGGGGGAGGCGGGTTGGTCTGTTCCCGCGAATTTGCAAGCGCACCTTCCACAAC
>CAKTHW010000143.1 GCA_934565425.1 uncultured Oscillospiraceae bacterium | reverse complement strand
TCTCATCCAGATTCATGGAGATGTACTTGATGTTATCCTCCATTTCGGGGATCATCACGTACTCCAGTGCGTTGACACGGCGGCGGGTCTTTTCGATCTCTTCCGCCAGCAGCTGGGTGGTCTTTTCGATCTGGGCCAATTTCAGCATATCCTGGAACACCGAGGACAGGGCGTCCACTGCGCCGTCCAGCTCACAGGAGGTGGTGGCGAAGCTATAGGGATAGATGTCGCCGCTGCCCGGGTTCTGGGTGGAGAAGTGGTAGACAGGGGTGTCAACGGACATGATGTTCTTGAAACTCATGTTCAGTTCCACGCTCTGCTTCGGGTAGAGCAAGGACTGCTCCAGCATTTCGGAGGACATGAGGGCGGAGGCCACCGTAAAGGAACCGTGCGCCCGCATGAGCGCTTCTTCCACGCGGGTTCTCAGCGCCCGGTTTTCACGGATCATGTCCAGGAACTGCTTCATCAATTCGTCACGCTTGTCCTTCAGGAGCTTATGACCTCGGACAGCTGTTTTCAGCTTCTTCTTCAGTCGGGTCAGCTCCATGCGGGTTGCGTTTACAGTGGTGGAAGGCATCTGCGTATCCCTCCTTACTGCGCATCTTTCTTCGGCATATACTTCTCGATCAGTTCCGGCTTGATGCGCTTCAGCTCTGCTTCAGGCAGGATGCTCAGCAGCTCCCAGCCCAGATCCAGGGTCTCAAAGACGGAACGGTTCTCATCGGCGCCCTGTGCCACATAGCGCTTTTCAAATTCGTCTGCGAACTTGGCGTACAGCAGGTCGTTCTCCGACAGAGCGGCTTCGCCCAGGATGGACATCAGCTCCTTGTTCTCCTTACCAGTGGCGTAGGCAGCAAAGATCTGGTTCATGGTGCCAGAGTGGTCTTCTCGGGTCTTGCCTTCGCCGGTGCCCTTGTCCTTCAGTCGGGACAGGGAGGGCAGCACGTCCACGGGGGGCAGGATGCCCTTGCGGTACAGCTCACGGGAGAGGATGATCTGGCCTTCGGTGATATAGCCGGTCAGGTCGGGGATGGGATGGGTCTTGTCGTCTTCCGGCATGGTCAGGATGGGGATCATGGTGATGGAACCAGGCTCGCCCAGGTGACGGCCAGCCCGTTCGTACATGGTGGCCAAGTCGGTGTACAAGTAGCCGGGGTAGCCGCGGCGGCCGGGGACTTCCTTCTTTGCGGCGGAGATCTCACGGAGGGCTTCGGCGTAGTTGGTGATGTCGGTCAGGATGACCAGGACGTGCATCCCCTTGTCGAATGCCAGGTATTCCGCAGCGGTCAGCGCCATACGGGGGGTGGAGATTCGTTCCACGGCCGGATCGTTTGCCAGGTTGATGAACAGAACGGTACGGTCGATGGCGCCGGTGCGGCGGAATTCTTCCACGAAGTATTCCGATTCTTCAAAGGTGATGCCGATGGCGGCAAAGACGACGGCGAAGTTGGACGCACCCCCGTCCAGAACCTTTGCCTGCCGGGCGATCTGGGCGGCCAGCTGGTTATGGGGCAGGCCGGAGCCGGAGAAGATGG
>CAKTHW010000142.1 GCA_934565425.1 uncultured Oscillospiraceae bacterium | reverse complement strand
CCAACTACCAGGTGCCTATGGAAGTTCGTCCCGCCCGCCGTCAGACCCTGGGTCTGCGCTGGCTGACCAACTATTCCAGAGCCCGCAGCGAACGCACCATGAAGGAACGCCTGGCCGGCGAGATCATGGACGCTTACAACAACGCTGGTAACGCTGTCAAGAAGCGTGAAGACACCCACAAGATGGCAGAAGCCAACAAGGCTTTCGCACACTTCCGTTGGTGATCATAACCCCGTTTTATTTGCAATTTTAAGGAGCAAACATTCATGCCAAGAAAAACCTCACTTGAGAAAACGAGAAACATCGGTATTATGGCGCATATCGATGCCGGTAAGACCACTACGACTGAACGCATCCTGTACTACACCGGTGTCAACTACAAACTTGGCGAAGTTCATGAGGGAACGGCCACCATGGACTGGATGGTTCAGGAACAGGAGCGCGGCATCACCATCACCAGTGCCGCCACCACCTGTTTCTGGCGGGATCACCGCATTAACATTATCGACACTCCGGGCCACGTGGACTTTACCGTGGAAGTGGAGCGCTCCCTGCGTGTGCTGGACGGCAGCGTGACCGTCCTGTGCGCCAAGGGCGGTGTGGAACCCCAGTCTGAGACCGTCTGGCGCCAGGCTGACCATTACAAGGTTCCCCGCATGATCTACGTCAATAAGATGGACATCATGGGCGCAGACTTCTTCCGCGTATTGGACATGGTCCATGACCGCCTGAAGGCCAACGCCGTACCCATCCAGCTGCCCATCGGCGCCGAGGATACCTTCCGGGGCATCATCGACCTGGTGGAGATGAATGCCGACATCTATTACGATGATATGGGCAAGGATATGCGGGTGGAAGAGATTCCGGCCGATATGCTGGAGCTGGCGCAGGAATACCGGGAAAAGCTGCTGGACTGCGTCGCCGACATCGACGACGACATCATGATGATGGTCCTGGAAGGGGAGGAAGTCCCCACCGAGCAGATCCGCGCCGCCATCCGCCGCGGCACCATCCACAACCAGATGGTCCCCGTGGTCTGCGGCACGTCCTATCGTAACAAGGGCGTGCAGAAGCTGCTGGACGCCATCGTGGATTACATGCCCGCACCCACCGACGTCCCCGCCATCCGCGGCATCAACCCCAAGACGGAGGAAGAGGAAGAACGTCCTTCCGACGATAAGGCTCCCTTCTCCGCCCTGGCCTTCAAGATCATGACTGACCCCTACGTGGGCCGCCTCTCCTTCTTCCGGGTCTATTCCGGTACGGTCACCACCGGCTCTTCCGTGCTCAACAGCACCAAGGGCAAGAAGGAACGTCTGGGCCGCATCCTTCAGATGCACGCCAACCACCGGGAGGACATCGAGCAGGTCTACTCCGGCGACATCGCCGCCGCCGTCGGCCTGAAGAACACCACCACCGGTGACACCCTGTGCGCCGAGCACGCTCCCATCATCCTGGAATCCATGGAATTCCCGGAACCGGTCATCCGCGTGGCCATCGAACCCAAGACCAAAGCCGGTCAGGAGAAGATGTCCATCGCCCTCATCAAGCTGGCAGAGGAAGACCCCACCTTCAAGACCTACACGGACGAGGAGACGGGCCAGACCATCATCGCCGGTATGGGCGAGCTGCACCTGGAGATCATCGTGGACCGCCTGCTGCGTGAGTTCAAGGTGGAGGCCAACGTGGGCGCACCCCAGGTCGCGTACAAGGAAA
>CAKTHW010000141.1 GCA_934565425.1 uncultured Oscillospiraceae bacterium | reverse complement strand
GTGTAGTATTTTATTTTTTCGTAACAACAGTTTATTTTAATCATTCAGGAGGTTACACTATGAATCCGAGAGATGTTGTCATCGTAAGTGCATGCCGTACCCCCATCGGCAAGAACATGGGCCAGTTCAAGGACGTCCGTGCTCGTCAGCTGGCTATCACCGCTGGCGCTGAAGCCATCAAGCGCGCTGATATCGACCCCAAGCTGATCGACGGTATCGTCATGGGCGAATGCTTCACCGCTATGGAAGGCTCCCTGGCAGCTCGTCAGGTCTCCATGAGACTGGGCTTCGACGAAAGATCCAACGCCTGCGTCGTCAACCAGAACTGCGCATCCGGCATGCGTGCTCTGGACATCCAGGCTAACAACATCCTGCTGGGCAAGGAAGACATCGGCATGGTTATCGGCGTGGAATCCATGACCAACGCTCCTTATGTCCTGGAAAAGGCTCGTATGGGCTATCGTATGGGCGACTCCAAGATCTTCGATAACATGCTGCATGACGGCCTGATCGACGAACTGTCCGGCGGCCACATGGGTCTGACTGCTGAAAACGTTGCTGAAAAGTATGGCATCACCCGTGAAGAATGCGACAAGATCGCTGTCCGTTCCCACAACCTGGCTTGCAAGGCCATCGACGAAGGCATCTTCAAGGATGAAATCGTTCCCGTCGTAATCAAGTCCAAGAAGGGCGAAAAGGTCATCACCGATGACGAACATCCCATCCGTAACTGCACCATGGAAACCCTGGCTAAGCTGAAGCCCGCCTTCAAGAAGGACGGCGTCATCACCGCTGCTAACGCTTCCGGCATCAACGACGCTGCTGCAGCAGTCATCCTGATGAGCTGGGAGAAGTGCCAGGAACTGGGCAAGAAGCCCATGGCTAAGCTGGTCACCTGTGTCGCTGAAGGCGTTGCTCCCGAAGTCATGGGCCTCGGCCCCGCAGTGGCTATGCCCAAGGCTCTGAAGGCTGCTGGCCTGAAGTGGGAAGACATTGATTACTTCGAAGTCAACGAAGCTTTCTCCGCTCAGGTTCTGGGTGTTGAAAGAATGCTGAAGGAAGACTACGGCTATGTCGTCGATTGGGACAAGACCAACAAGTTCGGCTCCGGTATCGCTCTGGGCCATCCCGTTGGCTGCACCGCTCTGCGTATCATCGTCACCCTGGTTTACGAGATGATCCGTTCCGACTACAAGTATGGCATGGCTTCCCTGTGCGTCGGCGGCGGCCCCGCTCTGGCTTCCATCTGGACCCGCGATTTCTCCTGATTGCTTAGGGAAAATCACTAGTTACTCCGCCTAGGAGAAACTCCAAAGGAAACTTTCCGCTCCCCATCCTCCGGGATGGGGAGCTTTTTACGCCCCCGTTTTCCACACAGCCCGCCACCACACACAACCACCTGTTCCCCCTCCAGACACGGTACAGCAACGGTTTTCCACAGCATATCCACAGACTTTTCCACAATTTCACCCACAAACCCCTGTCAATCCCCTCTGCCTGAGAAATAATTTGTGGACAAAACCGTGGATATTGTGGAAATAAGCACTTGACAAGCGGGAATTAGAACGGATGTCTCATTCCCACTCAAAAATAGCTGGGATCAGACACCGCAAAAGGCACATCCAGCTCCGACCGTCGGAACGGCTCCTCTCGCACCTCCGGTTCCTCCGGCAGCGCACGCTTGCCGCCGTTGCGGTTGGCCTTGTTGCGCTCGCAGACCTTCCGGTACTTCTCATCGTTCAAGTCCAACCCCACCTTCAAAAACCAAAACGCCATGCCCACCAGGGTATCCTCCCCGTCCGGCAGCACGCCGCGCTTCTCATAATCCAGCAT
>CAKTHW010000140.1 GCA_934565425.1 uncultured Oscillospiraceae bacterium | reverse complement strand
GCCGAACATTTCGTCGCCGCTCTTGAATCCAAAGGCAGGATGGAAGTCAAACTTCACAGCGCCTACCGCGATGCCAGGGCCGACGGCACGCTTGATGCGAGCGATACCCTCGTTGCCGAAGCCGGCACACAGCTCGATGGCGGTGCAGCCCTTGGCGACCATTTCCTTGGCGATCTCTTCTGCTTCTGCGTAGGTTGCGCAGCCGACGACGTTCATGTTGATGGAGTCGCCTTCCACCACAGCGCGTTCCTTCGCGGGGTTGCAGCCGGGTGCTACATAGATAAATGCACATTCAAACTTCATGTTCTGTTCCTCCTATTCATGGGAAAAATGGGGTTGTGTATGCCTCCGTCTACTATAACATAGGTGCAGAATGGGGACAAGATGGATTTTTCCCATCAGAAGGGATTGATGGGCACTGACTCATCCTCCGCACACTTTTCGATCTTTCGGATGACCAGGGGATAGGAACAGTGCTCGTTGACCTTCACCATCACCCGCTCCCCCACTCGGTGCCCGAACAATGCCTGTCCCACCGGCGACTCCTTGCTGATGCGCCCCTGTAAGGCGTCCTGCCGCAAGGTGGTCACCAGCTGGAAGGTCTCCTCCTCGTCGTCCTCTTCAAAGTAGACCGTCACCTGATCGAACAGCCCCACTTGGTTGTCCTCGGACTGGTCCTCGATGACCACGGCGGTCTTGATCATGTTCTCCAGATAGCGGATACGCCGTTCGTTGTGATTCTTCTCCTGCTTGGCCGCTTTATATTCAAAATTTTCGCTCAGGTCGCCGAACGCCCGTGCCTCCTTCACCGCTTCCAGCAGTTTGGGACGCAGGTTGATGCGTCGGTCGTCCAGTTCCTCCTGCATCTTCTCCAGGTCGGAGCGGGTCAGTTCATCATGCATCACGATGCCTCCTTTGGGTTTGCTGGTCCTATTGTAACAAATCAGCGGGAAAAAATCAGGCGCTTTTCCAGCTTTTCACGGGAATATCCCCCCAAAAACCAGAGAAACTAAGGCTGAATTGCATTTTGGAAAGGCGGCGAGAGCATGAAACGGCAGAAAAAACGGCTGTGTGCCCTGCTTTGCACCATACTACTTTTGAACACTCTGATCTTGAGCTTCGCCCAGTCCGCCCTGGCGGCCAGCTATCGACAGGGGGACTCGGGCAGTGCCGTGACCACCATCCAGACCAAACTGAAGCGGTGGGGTTACTTTGACGGCCCCGTGGACGGCGTGTACGGCAGTAAGACCACCAAGGCCGTGCGTTCCTTCCAGCAGAAAAACGGCTTGACCGCAGACGGCGTGGCAGGCCCTGCCACTTTGAAAGCCCTGGGCATGGAACAGACCAGCCAGAACAGCGGCCAAACCAGCTCCAGCGGCGGCAACGCCAGCGGGGACGTGGCACTGCTGGCCAAAGTCATCTCGGCAGAGGCGCGCGGGGAACCCTACGACGGCCAGGTGGCCGTGGGCGCAGTCATCCTGAACCGCATCGCCCACCCCTCCTTCCCCAACACCTTAGCCGGTGTGGTCTACGAACCGGGTGCGTTCACCTGCATGGTAGACGGCCAGATCGACCAGCCCATCGCCTCCTCCGCCTACCAGGCGGCACGGGACGCATTGAACGGGGCGGACCCGTCTGGGGGCGCGATCTATTATTTTAACCCGGTCACCGCTACCAGCGCTTGGATCTGGTCAAGACCGCTGTTGACCGTCATCGGGAAACACCGGTTCTGTTCCTAAACGCAGACGCTTGCGAAATACAAGCGCCGCAGGCCGCATGAAGTTTTGCGGAGCTTTTTAAGTGAGATTCCAAATCTATGATTTGGCTCAATCGAACTTACACAGAGTGACAAAAGC
>CAKTHW010000139.1 GCA_934565425.1 uncultured Oscillospiraceae bacterium | reverse complement strand
GTTTAGAAGTGCGACTTCGATGGTGATTTCTCCCCCGCACAATGCTATAATAGAACCAATATCAAACAAGGAGGACGAACGATGTCGATTCCCGAACGCAAAGATGTGAATTTCGCCGATACTTGGGCGCTGACCGATCTCTATGAGAATGACGCCCAGTGGCATGAAGATTTTCAGTGGAACCAGGATTATTTGAAGTATGTCAAGGGCTACCAAGGTCGCCTGGGCGAGAGTGCCCAGCTGCTCTACAACTGGTTACAGCTGGGGGATGAGATGAGCCTCATCTTCGAGCATCTGGCGGTCTACGCCTTCCGTCGGGCGGACGAGGACACCCGTGCCACGGAGCCCCAGGAGATGTGCGCCCAGCTGACCAACTTCATGACCCAGCTGAACACTGCCACCGCCTTTGAGACCAATGAAATTTTAGCCATCCCGGACGAGAAGCTGGAGCAGTTTTATAAGGACAACCCAGCGTTGGAGGGCTATCGCCGGCATCTGGATGAGATCCGCCGCCGTCGTGCTCACATCCTCTCTCCGGCCGAGGAACGGCTGCTGGCCATGGCAGGGGAACTGTCCGAAAATCCCGATAATATTTTCTCCATGCTCAACGACGCCGACCTGACCTTCCCCGATGCCATCGACGCCCAGGGCGAGGCACATCACGTGACCCACGGCTCCTATATCCCCATGATGTACGGCTCTGACCGCACTCTGCGGAAGTCCGCTTTTGAGTCCCTGTACGGGGTCTACGAGAGCCACAAGAACACCCTGGCCGCCACCCTGGCCGCTCAGGCCAAGCAGCTGTGGTTCTTCGCCCAGGCCCGGAAGTATCCCTCCGCCTTGGCCGCTGCGCTGGATCGGACGGAGGTGCCGGAGAGCGTCTATCACAGCCTCATCGACGCCGTGCGGGAGAATCTGCCCAAGCTGCACCGGTACACCAGCCTGCGCAAGAAGCTGCTGGGGGTGGAGGAGCTGCATTTCTACGACCTGTACGCCAACATGGTAGGGGATGTGGAGATGAAGTTCACCTTCCAGGAGGCCAAGGAGCTGGTGCTCAAGGCGCTGGCGCCCCTGAGCGAGAACTATCTGAACGGGCTGCGGGCGGGCTTTGAAGGCCGGTGGATCGACGTGTACGAGAACGTGGGCAAGCGCTCTGGCGCTTACAGCTCCGGCGCTCGCCCCCACCCCTTTGTGCTGCTCAACTTCCAGGGCACCCTCAACGATGTATTCACCCTGGCACACGAGATGGGGCACGCTATGCACTCCGAAATGTCCAACGTGAACCAGCCGGTGGTCTATTCCGATTACGTCATCTTTGTGGCCGAGGTGGCTTCCACCTGTAACGAAGCCCTGCTGATGGAATACCTGCTCAACCACACCACCGACAAGCGGGAAAAGGCTTATCTCATCAACTACTTCCTGGAACAGTTCCGCACCACCCTGTATCGTCAGACCATGTTTGCTGAGTTCGAGCTGAAGATCAACGAGCTGGCCCAGCAGGGGCAGGGCATCACCGCTGACCGGTGCTGTGAGATTTATCGGAAGCTCAACGAAGACTATTTTGGCAAAGACATCGTGGTGGATGACCAGATTGCCCTGGAATGGGCACGCATCCCCCACTTCTACTACAACTACTACGTCTACCAGTACGCCACCGGCTACGCCGCTGCCATTGCCATCAGCCGTCGCATCCTGAAGGAAGGCCAGCCTGCTGTGGACGATTATTTCAAGTTCCTGTCCGGCGGCTGCTCCATGCCGCCCATCGAGCTGCTGAAGCTGGCGGGCGTGGATCTGTCCACTCCGGCACCCATCCACCAGGCGTTGGAGCTGTTTGACCAGCTCATCGACCAGTTGGATGGGCTGTTGGCGGAATAAGAGGAGCATAACAGGAAACACCTGCTCCTCCCTCAGTCGCCTTGCGGCGAC
>CAKTHW010000138.1 GCA_934565425.1 uncultured Oscillospiraceae bacterium | reverse complement strand
AGCTGCACAAGGGCAGCGGAGGGGCGGCGCGGAAACGTTTCGAGATACTCCGCATTTTTCTCATCCAGTGCTTCTTCGCTCAAATTTTCATCCAAATCCAAGGAGCAAATCAGCGTATCGGCACCATTTCGACCTTCGCTTCGTTACTCATCGCCTTTCCTCCTTCACTGTTCCCGCCTTTTTGCAAATTGCGTCAGGCAAACTGTTGTTCTTATGATGCCAGTGCTATTGGAACATTTATATGCACTATAAGCATTGTTATTCTTGCTGCACTTTGCCTGACAGGCATATCATACACCATACTTATTGGCTTTGCAAGCACTTTGCGAAAGCTTGTTCCTTTTTCGTGAATCCTGCTGAATTTTGGCATATGTGGCATAGGCAATTTGACGATGATTCGTTCGCATTTTATGTATGACTGATGCTGACAGACTATTGTTAATGATTTTTATAAATTCAATTGCTGAATTTGCACAATCGAGTAGGAGGCTCCCCTAAATAAATAGGAGAGCCGACCTCTCACACCACCGTGCGTACCGACCGGTACACGGCGGTTCAATCGCATGAGTGCAAGGACTCGTAGCAGTTGAGGATACTAAAATATCCGGCTGCTGCGAGTCTTTCGTTGGTTATGGAACATTCTAAAACTGGGCTTCCCGCGATTCGCCAATAGCCCAATCGGGAGTTGCCCCACTGGTATGCCTTGTCCGCCGGGATTCCCAGCTTCTTTAAGTTGGCTACCTTCGTTCGGGGCTTCTTCCATTGCTTCCAGATGTACATGCGGAATCTGCGCCGCAACCATTCATCCCAAGACTTCATCATCCGCTTCATCTCAGCTACATGGAAGTAGCCAAGCCATCCACGGATAAACACCTTCACTTCCTGCATCACTCGGCGGACGTTCCGTCCGCGGTTGCGCTTGGTCAAAAGTTTCAGCTTTTCCTTTGCCTTGTTCAGCGACTTTCGGTGCGCACGGATGTAGATGCCGCTTCCATTCCTCCCTATGCAGAATCCAAGAAACTTGAACTCCTTCACTGCGAAGATGCTGGTCACTTTGCTCTTCTCCGTGTTCATTTTCAGTTTCAGCTTTCCCTCCAGATACCTCCGGCTGGATTCCAGCAGACGTTCGGCTGCTCGTTTGCTCTTGGCAAACACCACGATGTCGTCTGCATACCTCACCGTCTTTACCCCTCGGCTGTGCATCTCCCAATCAAATTCGTTGAGGTAGATGTTCGCCAGCAGTGGTGACAGCGGTCCGCCCTGCGGCGAACCCTCTTCGGTTTTGCTTACTACACCATTTTCCATTACCCCGCTTTTCATACTATTTCCAAATAGCCTTGCACCATTGAAGAAGATATGGTAGAATAAGACACCGAGGTGGTACAGATGCATAAGTATCTCATCAGTGCAGAGAACTATCAAGAGATTCTGGAAGCGGAGAAGGCAACGAAGAGCAAAAGAGTTTCAAAAAAGTTGAACATTCTTTTGGTTCGTTTCGGCGGCAAGAACATCGCGGAAACGGCAAAACAGATGAATTGCTCAGAATCAAGAGTGAAGCGCACTGTGGCTGAGTATATGAAAATTGGACTACAAGAATTTATGAAGCCCAAGCAGAAGGGAAATCACCGGAATCTCACTGTTGAGGAAGAAAAAGCCTTGCTTTCCCGCTTCGAGGAGATAGCTTCCTCGGGCAAAATTGTGGAAGTAAAAGAAATAAAACAGGCTTTTGATGAACAAATAGGAAAAGAAACCGGTAATAGTTATATTTACACGATGCTGAAAAGGAATGGCTGGCGCAAAGTGATGCCGCGCGCAAAGCATCCCAAAAAGGCGGACGATGAGGCGATTGAAGCCTCAAAAAAATTAACGATACCGTAAGGCTTTTGGCAATCCAAAATCCGACAAAAAGAATACGCTTAATGTTCCAAGGCGAAGCAGGA
>CAKTHW010000137.1 GCA_934565425.1 uncultured Oscillospiraceae bacterium | reverse complement strand
GTGGGAAGGCGTGCTGGTGATGGAGGTGGAGCGTCTCGCCCGTGGCGACACCATCGACCAGGGCATCGTCGCCCAGGCCTTCAAGGTCACCGACACCAAGATCATCACCCCCCTGAAATCCTACGACCCCAACAACGAGTTCGATGAGGAATACTTCGAGTTCGGCCTCTTCATGGCACGCCGGGAGTACAAGGTCATCAACCGCCGCTTGCAGCGTGGCCGCCTGGCGTCGGTGAAGGAAGGCAAATGGGTGGGCAACACGCCGCCCTACGGCTATCGCCGGGTGAAGCTGGCTCAGGACAAGGGCTTTGGCCTGGAGCCGGACCCGGAGACTGCCCCGGTAGTGCGGAACATTTTTATGTGGTACGTGGAGGGACGCTCCGACGGCACGGTCATCCACCCCATGGGCTTGCAAGCTATCTGCACCAAGCTGAACCAATCCGGCATCCCGTCCCCGTCCCGCCAGACCTGGACCGCCTCCACGGTGCGGGATCTGTTGCAGAATCCGGTCTACTGTGGCCTCATCCGCTGGGGCTGGCGGAAGCAGCAGAAAACCTACAACAAAGCCACCGGCACCTGGCAAGCCTCCCGCAGCCGCGCCGCCTTCGGGGAATACCCGGTCTATCAGGGACTCCACGAACCGCTGGTGACCAGAGAATGTTGGGACGCCGCCCAAGCCAAGTTCGCCACCCACCCCAGCCGTCCCGGCCCCAAGCAGATGGAACAGAAAAACCCCCTGGCCGGACTGTGCTATTGCTCCGTGTGCGGTCGAGCCATGGTGCGCAGACCGTATAAATCCATCCCGCCCCAGCTCATCTGCGCCTACCCCACCTGTCCCACCAAGGGTTCCTACCTGAGCATGGTGGAAGACGCCGTGCTGGAAGCATTGGAAAACACCCTGAACGAGCTGCGCCTCGGCGCGGATCCCGTCGGCGCTGCCCTGCCCACCGGCGACCGGGAGACGTTGGCCATGGGTCTGGCCGCCCAGGAGAAGGAACTGGAGCAGGTGCAGGCCCAGCAGATGAAGCTCTACGACTTCCTGGAGCGTGGCATCTACACCGAACAGGTCTTCCTGTCCCGAAGCGCCACCCTGGAAGCCCGTCGAGTGGAAGCCCAAGCGCAGATCGACCAGCTCACCCAGCAGCTGGACACCATCGACCGGGCGGAGCGCTCCCGTCGAGAGCTGGTGCCCAAGATCCAGCACGTGCTGGACACCTACAACGACTGCCAGTCAGTGCAAGAGAAACACGCCCTGCTCAAGACCATCCTCCAGCGCATCGAATACTCCAAAACCACCGGCGGACGCTACCAGCCGTCCGATATGCAGATCATGCTCTTCATGCACTTGCTTTAATTTTGTATCTTTACGTATAATAGTGCGGAACTAAAGAGCTGGGACACCTAGAGATGGTCGCCACCATCGTCCACCAGCTCACCCGGAACCTGACCGAGGACCAGATCCTGAACAGCGGCTTCGCCCCCTATTTCGTAGACCACACCGTGGGCATCTACCCCACCGCCGCCTCCGGCTTCCCCTGGTCGGCGGGGAGTATGCAGTCCACCGGCGACGTGATCGCCGACCTGACCGAAGACCTGGCCGCCGAACAGAAGGCCCGGCTGACCTATGACAACATCCTCCGGCTCAGCGATGACCCGGACGTGACCGACGCCATCCGTTTCCTGCGGGAGCGGGAGATCGTCCACTTCCAGCGTTTTGGAGAAGTTCTGGAGCTTGCAAAGGCCAAGATGAATCAGAAAAATGTCTACCTCACCAACCCGGCCTTTGACCGGAAGTAAGGTAGTTTCGATAGAGAAAAAGCACGGCTCAATGAGCCGTGCTTTTTTTAGTCTCACAGAGTTCCGTCATCTTGATGACGGAATAAAGTTTAATCTGAAAAAAGTGGCGACATGTGCGTCACTTTTTTCTCTTCTCAGACGGGTAAGTGCCGCAGCGTTAAGCCAAATGTGCCGGGGGCACATTTGGTAGCGTAGGCGCCACCTGTTTTACAGGTGGCGAACCTTCCGACACAGCGAGTGCATGCACCCGGCTGCAATCCTCAAGAAAATGCTTGCATTTTCTTGATTTATTTCGCCTTGTGCTTGCCCAGGTAAGCTTCCTTG
>CAKTHW010000136.1 GCA_934565425.1 uncultured Oscillospiraceae bacterium | reverse complement strand
AACTGCTATAGATTATACCTTATCAATGTGCGGATTTCCAGATAAAAAAACATGATTTGTTCTGACAGGAAAAATCCCGTTCGTACAAATCACGTTTTTATCATATCTCTTCTTGCCCGGACAGGCTGTTGACGACAGTCTTAATCTGGCAAAATTTTTATTAACCGGAATACCGGAGCGCATCGATCGGTTTCTTGGATGCTGCCTTGTTGGCCGGATACAGACCAAAAAGCACACCGATCAGGACAGAAAATGCCACAGACAGCCAGACCACTTTCATATCCATGGTAAAACTCATGGAATTCTTCATCACCACAGCTGCCACTTTCAGGATCACCCAGGAAAGACCGATTCCCGCAAGGCATCCCATCAAACTTACCAGAAGCGCCTCGATCAGAAACTGCAGCATGATGGTTTCTCTTCCTGCACCGATGGCTTTTCGGATACCGATTTCCCTGGTCCTCTCTGTCACCGACACCAGCATGATATTCATAATTCCGATTCCGCCGACCAGAAGAGAGATGGCGGCAATTGCACCGATGGCAAGGGATAGATAACCAAGAACGGAGTTGATGACAGAGATCTGCTCCTGAGCGCTCTCGTACATATAAGCGCCATCCTCCAATCCCTTGCAGCGTTCTATGTAGCGGGCAAAAGACTCCGCTAAGGCCCCAACATCCTGGTTGCTGTCAACATAAATTTCGAGAAGGGTAGAGCCCCAGTCACTCCTGGAAATCGCGGAGTACGGAGTATAGCACGTGAAGGAGGTGTCGGTATTCAGGGAACTGAAGAGGGACGGCGGATTGTCGTAAACCCCGATTACCGTGTAATCAACCGCATTCCCAATGGCCGTTGCCGGAATCGTTTCCCCGACGGCGTTTTCTTTGCCGAAGAGTTTCAGTGCGGCAGCCTTCGGAATAACGATATTCGTCCGGGCAGCGTCAACATCTTTCTGATTGATCATCCGACCGTACTGAATCAGAATGTTCGGAGAAACTTTTTCGTATCCGCCGGCGATGCCGGAAATCGAAAGATCCGCTTCTACTCTTCCGACTTTGGTCTGAGTCCTTTCGTAGGCATTCGGCGAAATGTAGACGATATCGTCCGGGAACCGCTCCTTTAAGGTATCGATATCCTCCCAGGTGAACATCATGTCGCTTGTAATTTCATCGTATTCCTGCCAGTTCGGCATCAGATAGAAACATCCGGCGATTCCCATGCTGTTAAACTCGCTTTTAACGGCATTCTGCGCGCTGGCGCCAATGGAAGAAATCGCGATGACGGAGCTGATTCCGATGATGATACCGAGCATCGTCAGAAACGAGCGCATTTTGTTGATTCGGATGGCGTTTACCGCCAGCTTGATATTTTCTATAAAAAGCATTGATAGACTTCCTTTCCGGAGGCTCTCCCTTTTGCGGTGAGCTTGTCTTCGATAATTCCGCCGTCCCGAAAGACGACGACGCGGTCGGTAAATTCCGCGATATCCGGTTCGTGGGTTACGACGACGATCGTATTATTCTTTTCCCGGTTAAGCTTTGTGAAGATGTCCATGATTTCGACCGATGCTTTGGAATCCAGATTGCCGGTCGGTTCATCGGCAAGAATGATCGGCGGGTCGTTCGCAAGAGCACGGGCAATCGCCACGCGCTGTCTTTGACCGCCGGAAAGCTCGTTGGGCATGTGCTGATACCGTTCGCCGAGCCCTACATTTTCAAGAAGTTCAAGAGCCCTTTGCCGGCGCTTTTCCGCGGGCACTTTTCCGTAAACCATCGGCAGCTCCACATTTTTGAGTGCAGAGGTTCGAGGAATCAGATTAAAAGACTGAAAAACAAATCCGATCTGCCGGTTGCGGATGTAGGAAAGCTCATCGTCCGACTGATCCTGAATCCGAATGCCGGAAAGAAAATAATCCCCGCCGCTCGGCCGGTCCAGACATCCCAGGATGTTCATCAAAGTGGATTTGCCCGAGCCGGAGGAGCCCATAATAGCAACGAATTCCCCCTGCCGGACGGTCAGATTGATCCCCTTGAGTGCCTGCACC
Organism: uncultured Oscillospiraceae bacterium; assembly: GCA_934565425.1. Taxonomy (GTDB): domain Bacteria; phylum Bacillota; class Clostridia; order Oscillospirales; family Oscillospiraceae; genus Onthomonas. The sequence continues at coordinate 254 of CAKTHW010000136.1, read as the reverse complement.
GTGACGGATCCGTTGGCATAAGTCTTGGTCAGGTCCACGACCTTGATTACTTCGTCATTCATTCAAACAGGCTCCTTTCTGTTACTGGATGGTTACAGACATGCCGTCCTGACAGTCATAGGTCGGAGAAAGCAGAACCTGCGCGCCTTCCTGAACTTTTTTCGCGGTATCGCCTTCGTCAAGCGGCGTAATCTCCGTGCGGAGATCTCCTTCAATACCGACCTTTACCGCAACCTTGGACAGGGTATTGTCCT
>CAKTHW010000135.1 GCA_934565425.1 uncultured Oscillospiraceae bacterium | reverse complement strand
ATGAAGCCCAGGAGGGTATTGGTGACGATCTTCACGGCGTAGACCACCCCGTTGAATACGCTGCTGACCAGGGTGTTCAGGCCGCCCAGGGTGTTGGACAGGTTCTTGATGTTGGGGATCAGGTCCTTGGTGGCCCACTCGTCCAGGTAGGTGGCCACTGAATCGTAGATCTCCTGTGCCGTCTGCGCCAGGCTGGGGTTATCCTTCCACAGCTTGGCCAGCAGCTCGTTCCCGTGCTGGATATAGGTTGGGAAGGACGAGACGATACCCATGATGCTGTTGATGAGGTTGGGCAGCACCAGGGCGAACAGACCGCCCAGCAGGACCAGGGCGAAGAGGATGGAAATGGTCACCGACAGCGCCACACCCACACTCCGCGCCCGTCTCGGCCCCAATTTCCGCTGGAACGCATCCTCGAAGTTGCGCAGCAACATATTGTACAGGGGTGAGAGCAGGTAGGCGATGACCGCGCCGATGATGAAGGGGGTGAGGACGGTGACCAGGCCACTGAAAAAGCCTTGGATCGCCTTGATGTTGTAGATGAGGAAAAACAGCAGCAAGCTGGCGCCGATGACCAGGAACGCTGTCAGTCCCGCCGCGATATAGGATTTGTATTTTTCCTTTTTCGTATCAGTTCCGCCTTTCTGCGATTGCCGCCGGACTCATTGTGCCGAACTGCCAGACCGGGTGGAAACTCAGACCTTCAGCTCCACTTCCCCACCGGTCAGCGCGTCGGCGTACTGCTCCAGCACCGGCTGGATCTCGGTGGTCAGGAACTCGGTGACCTGTTCCGGGCAGCGGCCGATGTAGCGCTCCGGCTCCAGGTGCGCGGTCAGCTCTTCCCGGGTCATGCCGAACATGGGGTCTTCTGCGATGAGGTCGATGAGGTTGTTGGCAAGGCCCCGATCCTTCACGTGGCGGCCCGCCTCCATGGAGTGGACACGGATGTGCTCATGGAGCTCCTGCCGGTTGCCGCCCCGCTTGACGGCCTCCATCATGATGTTCTCGCTGGCCATGAAGGGCAGTTCCTCCATGATGTGTTTCTCGATGACCTTCTCATGCACCACCAGACCGGCGGTGATGTTCTGATAAATCTCCAAAATGGCATCCACGGACAGGAACGCTTCGGGGACGGACAGGCGCTTATTGGCGGAGTCGTCCAGGGTGCGCTCGAACCACTGGGTGGCGGTGGTAATGGCCGGGTTCATGACGTCGCTGATGACGTAACGCCCCAGAGCGCAGATGCGTTCGCTGCGCATGGGGTTGCGCTTGTAGGGCATGGCGGAGGAGCCGATCTGATTCTTTTCAAAAGGCTCTTCGATTTCCTTCATGTGTGCCAGCAGACGCAGGTCGGTGGCGAACTTGCTGGCAGACTGGGCGATGCCGGCCAGGGTGTTCAGCACCAGCACGTCCACCTTCCGGGAATAGGTCTGGCCGGACACGGGCACGCAGCTGTCAAAACCCATTTCCGCGGCGATCTTCCGCTCCAGCTCCTTGACCTTCTCATGGTCCCCCTCGAACAGCTCCAGGAAGGAGGCCTGGGTACCGGTGGTGCCCTTGCTGCCCAGCAGCTGCAGGTGTTCGATGCGGTACTCCACCTCGTGGAGGTCCATCAGCAGCTCGTTCATCCACAGGGTGGCGCGCTTGCCGACGGTGGTCAGCTGAGCGGCCTGGAAGTGGGTGAAGCCCAGGGTGGGCAGTGCCTTGTAGGTGTCGGCAAATTTGGCCAGGTTGTTCAGCACCCGCACCAGCTTATCCCGCACCAGGGTCAGACCTTCCCGCATGATGATGACGTCGGTGTTGTCCCCCACGTAGCAGCTAGTGGCGCCCAGGTGGATGATGGGCATGGCGTCGGGGCACTGGTCGCCGTAGGCGTGGATGTGTGCCATGACGTCGTGGCGCAGTTCCTTCTCGTAGCGGGCGGCAGCTTCGTAGTCGATGTCGTCCACGTGCTCTTCCAGCTGGGACACCTGCGCCTGGGTCACCGGCAGACCCAGCTCCATCTCCGCCCGTGCCAGGGCGATCCAGAGACGGTGCCAGGTGGAGAACTTCTTATCGGGGGAGAAAATATACTGCATCTCCTGGCTGGCATACCGGGAGGACAGAGGGCTTTCGTATTTGTTATGATTCATATGCCTTCTCACTCATTTCATTTTATGTTTCAATATCATTATTATACCACGGCAGTTCCCCAATGAAAACTGTCCTTTTATGAATCTTTTTTGAACTTCCCGCATAAAAACAGTACCCATTTCACAAGGAAATGGGTACCGCGCTGATTTATGAAAATTTGCCGCCTTATAGGAGAGTCTAATAGAGTCTCACAGAGTTCCAGCATCTCCGATGCTGGAATAAAATGCAATCTGAAAAAACTGGCGGCGCAAGGTGAAT
>CAKTHW010000134.1 GCA_934565425.1 uncultured Oscillospiraceae bacterium | reverse complement strand
CTGGGTGAGGACGTAGACGCCCTTGTTGCGCTCGTATTCCAGGGGGTCGGAGAAGCGCTCCTGCTGGATGCGGGTCTTATACAGCACGTCCAGCCGGGGCAGCACCGGCTCCAGGCCGGTGACCTCCCGGAACCACAGGCCCCGCTCCTGCATGAAGCTGCGCATATAGTCGGGGACGGCCAGCTCACGGGGGGAGATGAGGTAGAACTTTACGTCGTCGAATTTGGCCAGGGCTTTGATGAGGGAGTGGACGGTGCGCCCGTTCTTCAGGTCGCCGCACAGGCCGATGGACACGCCGTCGATAGAGCCCCGGTAGCGCTGGATGGTGGTCAGGTCGGCCAGGGTCTGGGTGGGGTGCATGTGGCCGCCGTCGCCGGCGTTGATGACGGGCACTTCGGAGTACAGGGACGCCGCCTTGGCGGCGCCCTCCTTGGGGTTGCGCATGACGATGACGTCGGCGTAGGCGGAGACCATTTTAATGGTATCCTTCAACGTCTCCCCCTTGGCGGCGGAGGAGTTATTGGGGTTGTCAAAGCCGAACACCGTGCCGCCCAGGCGCAGCATGGCGGCCTGGAAGGAGAATTTCGTCCGGGTGGAGGGTTCAAAGAACAGGTTGGCCTGGATGCGCCCCTTGCACGCCTCCGTGAAAGCCGTCGGGTCGTCCATGATCTGGGCGCAGCGCTGGTACAGTTCTTCCCACTCCGCCCGGGTCAGGTCACCAAAGTCGATCAAATGCCGAAAACTCATCTGAAAAAGCCCCTTTCCATCTCACATGGATTTTTCCCATTTTATCATAGCTTTCCCCCTGGGACAATGGCGGATAAGACGGACTTTTCCGGGAAATAGACCGGATTTCTGTATGGTTTTCGCCCAGCTGTCCAAACTGAGGGGTGGTGATAAGATGAATCTCATTTGGTATCTGCTCTGCTACAGCCTGTTGGGCTTCGTGGGGGAAGTCCTCTACGCCCGCCTGACCCACTCTCCCAAACCCGACCGGAAATGCCGCCTCTTCCTCCCCCTCTGTCCCGTCTACGGCATCGGCGCCACCGTCATCGCCCTGCTGCCCCTCCGGAACCCCATCCTGGCGTTTCTCGTGGCAGCGGCAGTGGCTACCGGGGTGGAGTATCTGTGCAGCGTTTTCTATGAAAAAGCCTGGGGCGTCACCTTTTGGAACTACCACGGCCTGCCCGGCAACCTGCACGGACGGGTCTGCCTGCCCTTCACGTTGCTGTGGGGGGTGCTCAGCGTGTTCCTCCTGCCGGTGCTCCATCCCCTCGTCCAGCGGCTGGTGTCCGCCCTGCCGGATGCCTTATTGTTGCCCGTGGGACTGCTCCTGGTGGTGGATTTCCTCCTCACCGGCCTCGTCCTCCGCAGCACCCACTCCACAGATGCCTTGCGTTGGTATCGGTGATTGGGTATAATGGGGGCAGAAACCGCACATAGGAGGATTTTCAAAATGCTCATCAAAGAATACGAAGGCCACAAGCCCAACCTGCACCCCACCGTCCGGGTGGCGGAGAACGCCGTCATCATCGGCAAAGCCACCTTGGCAGAGGACGTGAACGTGTGGTACAGCGCGGTCATCCGTGCCGACGGGGACGAGATCGTCATCGGCGCCCGCACCAACATCCAGGACGCCGCGGTGCTCCACTGCGACAGCAACCATCCCATCCACCTGGGCGAGAACGTGGTGGTGGGACACGGCGCCATCGTCCACTCCTGCACGGTGGGGGACAACAGCCTCATCGGCATGGGCGCCACCCTGCTCACCGGCTGCAAGATCGGCAGCGGCTGCATCATCGGCGCTGGCGCTGTGGTGGCGGGGAACATGACCGTGCCGGACAACGCCATGGTGGTGGGTCTGCCGGGGAAGGTGCTCAAGCCGACGACGGAGGAACAGCGGGCGTACACCGTGGCGGACGCTGCGCACTACGTGGAGCTGGCAAAAAAGCAGCTGGAGGCGGTGGGGGAGGAATAAAAGCCCCGGAACTGGTCCATATTAAAGGAGCCAAACCAAAGGAGGCGAAAAGGATATGGATCAGGTAAACCACAGCATCAAGTGCAACGTCACCACTTGTGACTACCACGCTGGTCGTCAGAACTACTGCACCCTGAACGGCATTCAGGTCGGTTGTTGTGACTGCACCGAGCCGCAGAACTGCGACTGCACGCAGTGTTCTTCTTTCTGTAAGAAGAAGTAAAAAAGTCAGCAAAATGCAAGCATTTTGCTGAGGTTGCAGCCGGGTGCATGCACTCGCTGCGCCGGTAGGTCCTCCACCTGCAAAGCAGGTGGAGCCTACGCTACCAATGTGCCACTGGCACATTGGCTTAACGCTGCGGCACTTACCCGTCTGAGAAGAGAAAAAACTGACGTACACGCCGCCAGTTTTTTCA
>CAKTHW010000133.1 GCA_934565425.1 uncultured Oscillospiraceae bacterium | reverse complement strand
ACGGTATCATGGTATCCAACGAACGGCAGCGGAGCAGCGCTCCTGCTGGTCGGTCACAAAAGCGCAAGGGAGAGGCTTCATAAGGAAGCCTCTCCCTTTGGTCTCTTTTTTGCAATTTATACCGTCACAGGCTCCTTCGCAGTCTGCTGTTCCTTTGCAGCCTCCTGCGCTGCCCGCCGTTTGGCCATGGCTTTGCCGTTGGCCAGCATCAGCTTGATGCGGTTCTCCTGGTTGATCTTGGTGGCGCTGGGATCGTAGTCGATGGCCACGATATTGGAGTCGGGGTAGTCGTCCTTCAGGCGGCGCACCATGCCCTTGCCCACGATGTGGTTGGGCAGGCAGCCGAAGGGCTGGGCACAGACGATGTTGGGAGTGCCAGAGTGGATGAGCTCCAGCATCTCCGCCGTCAGCAGCCAACCTTCCCCCATCTTGCACCCTTCGCCCAGGTAGCCGTGCACCAGCCGGTGCAGGTCCTCGAAGGTGCCGGGAGCTTTGAAGTAGTGGGAGTTGTTCAGGGCGTCGATCATGTCCCGCTGACAGTGCTCCACGTAGCCCTTAAAAATTTGGCACACCTTCTTTTTGATCCACTTGCCGCCGTAGATGTTCACATCCACCTCGCGGTTGAAGATTTTGAAGATGAGGAAGTCGGTCAGGCCGGGCACCACCGGTTCCGCTCCCTCGCTGAGGAGGAACTTTTCCAGCTGGTTGTTGCCCAGGGAGGAGAATTTCACATAGATCTCGCCGACCACGCCCACGCGGACCTTGGAGCCGAAATGCTCAACAGGAACCGCCTTGAACTCGTCGCAAATTTCTTTGAACCCTTCCTGCATCTGCTTCCGGCTCATGCCCTTGCCCTGCTGGAACCGGTCGATGAGCCGGTTCTTCCAGGTTTCAACTAGCGCGTCGGTCTCGCCGGGGTTGACCTCATAAGGACGCACCTGGTTGGCCACGTTCATGATGAGGTCGCCGTACATCATGGCGTAGATGAGGCGGCGGAGGAGGGGGATGGTCAGGTGGAAGCCGGGGTTCTTCTCCAAGCCGAAGCTGATGGAGATGACGGGGATGTAGCCCATCCCGGCCTTTTCCAGGGCCTTGCGGAGCAGGTGGATGTAGTTGGACGCACGGCAGCCGCCGCCGGTCTGGGTGATGAACAGGGCCACCTTGTGGGGGTCATAGCCCCCGTGCTTGATGGCGTCCAGGAACTGGCCGATGACCAGCAGGGCGGGATAGCAGGTGTCGTTGTGGACGTACTTCAGCCCTTCGTCTACCACTGCCTGCCCCTCGTTGTTCAGCTGCACTACGTTGTAGCCTTCCAGCTGGAGCATCTTTTGGAACATCCCGAAGTGGATGGGGAGCATCTGGGGCATCAGGATGGTGTATTCTTTCTTCATCTCCTTGGTGAACAGGAGACGACCAGTCTTGTCATATACTAACTCTGCCATAGGCGTTCTTTCCTTTCCGGGCAGTTGTGCATTCTCACGTCAACCCTGACTTTCCCGTGCTTTCCGGGCTTCGATGGCGGCCATCAGGCTGCGGATTCGGATCTTGACCGCACCCAGGTTGCTGATGTCGTCGATCTTCAGCTGGGTGTACAGCTTCCCGCCGTCCTCCAGGATGGTGCGCATCTCGTCGGTGGTGATGGCGTCCACGCCGCAGCCGAAGCTGACCAGCTGAATGAGCTCCATGTCCGGCTGGGTGCAGACATACCGAGCGGCGTTGTACATCCGCGCGTGATACGTCCACTGGTTCAGCACCTTCCGAGGCGCCTTGTCCATGTGATAGGCCACGCTGTCCTCGGTGATGAGCACGAAGCCGAACCCGGTCACCAGCTCGTTGATGCCGTGGTTGACCTCCGGGTCGGTGTGGTAGGGACGGCCAGCCACCACCATGATGGGCAGGTCACGCTCCCTGGCGTAGGCGATGTACTCGTCCGCCGTCTTGCGCAGGTCGTTCTTGAAAGCGTCGTAGGCGTCATAGGCGGCTTTGACTGCGGCAGCGGTCTCCCGCTTGGGGATGTTGAATTCCTCCATGAAGTAGGTCTCCGCCCGCTTCTTGAAGTCGTGGGGACGATGAAGGCCAAAGTAGGGGTGGAGGAACCGGGCGTCCTTGAGCTGAGGCAGGTTGGCGGCGATGAGGTCGGGGTAGTAGGCCACCACCGGACAGTTGTAGTTGTTGTCGCTGACGCCCTCATCGAAGTTGTAGCTCATGCAGGGGTAGAAGATGGTGTCCACACCCTCCTCCAGCAGGCTCAGCACGTGGCCATGCACCAGCTTGGCCGGGTAGCACACCGTGTCCGACGGGATGGTGCGCTGTCCCTTGATGTACAGCTTTCGGCTGGACTCCTGGGACAGCACCACTTCAAAGTTCAGCTTGGTGAAGAAGGCGTACCAGAAGGGCAGGTTTTCGTAGGCATTCAGCCCAAAGGGGATGCCGATCTT
>CAKTHW010000132.1 GCA_934565425.1 uncultured Oscillospiraceae bacterium | reverse complement strand
GTTCAACAACGACGGTCACAACAACTACACCGAGCTGAAGCAGAAGAACATCGACACCGGCATGGGTCTGGAACGTCTGGCCGTGGTCTGCCAGCAGGTGGAATCCCTGTTCGACGTGGACACCGTCATGAACATCACCAACAAAGTCTCTGAAATTACCGGCGCGCACTACGAAGAGAGCCACAAGACCGACGTCTCCCTGCGTATCATCACCGACCACATCCGCTCCGCCACCATGATGATCGCCGACGGCGTCCTGCCCGGCAACAGCGGCCGCGGCTATGTCCTCCGCCGTCTGCTCCGCCGTGCCGCACGGCATGGCCGTCTCCTGGGCGTGGAACGTCCCTTCCTGTATGAGGTCTGCGACACCGTCATCCACGAGAATCAGGGCGCTTACCCCGACCTGGTGGAGAAGCGGGACAACATCGTCCGCATCATCAAGATGGAAGAAGAGAGCTTCGGCCGCACCATCGACGGTGGTCTGAAGATCTTTGGCGAAATGCTGGAAGAGCACAAGGCCAAGGGCGAGACCGTCTTCTCCGGCGCCGACGCCTTCAAGCTCTATGACACCTACGGCTTCCCCATCGACCTGACCATCGAAATGTGCGAGGACGAGGGCATGACCGTGGATCAGGAAGGCTTCGCCGCTGAGATGGAAGCCCAGAAGGTTCGTGCCCGTGAGGCACGAAAGGCGCTGGGCGACCTGGGTTGGGAGCGCATCGACTTGGGCGACGTGGACAAGGAACCCACCGTGTTCACCGGCTATGACCAGCTCACTGACACCGGCAAGATCTTGGCCATCGTGGAAGGCGACGAACCCAGCGGCACCATCGTGGAAGGCCAGAAGGGCATTATCGTCCTGGACAAGACCCCCTTCTACGCCGAAATGGGCGGCCAGGTCGGCGACCACGGCACCATCACCGCTGGCGACGCCGTGTTCACCGTCACCGACACCCAGAAGACCAAGGCAGGCAAGTACCTGCACTACGGCGAAGTGACCAAGGGTGAATTCAACCGCGACCAGGAAGTCACCGCTTCCGTGGACGCCACCCGCCGCAAGGCCATCCAGCGTGCCCACTCCGCCACCCACCTGCTCCAGAGAGCCCTCCAGGACGTCCTGGGCAACCACGTCCAGCAGGCTGGCTCCCTGGTGGAACCGGATCACCTGCGCTTCGACTTCACCCACTTCTCCGCCATCACCAGCGAAGAGTTGATCGCCATCGAGAAGCAGGTCAACGAGGCCATCCTGGAAGGCTACTGCGTGGAATGCAACGAGATGTCCATGGACGAGGCCAAGAAGCTGGGCGCTATGGCACTGTTCTCTGAAAAGTACGGCGACGTAGTCCGTGTGGTCAACATGGGCGGCTACTCCGTGGAACTGTGCGGCGGCACCCACCTGGACAACACCGCCAAGGTGGGCAGCATCCACATCACCAGCGAAGGCTCCATCGCTTCCGGCGTCCGCCGTATCGAGGCTATCACCGGCCTGCGCAACATGGAAGCACAGCTGAAGATGCAGAAGGATCTGTTCGACGCAGCCGCTCTGCTGAAGGTCAAGCCCGACGAGCTGGCACAGCGCATCGACGCTCACATGGGCGAAATGCGTGAAATGCGCAAGGCCATCGAGCAGTACAAGGACAAGGAAGCCCTGGGCGAAGCACGGAACTTCCTGGCCTCCGCCAAGGAAGTGGGCGGCCTGAAGGTCATCACCGCCAACCTGGGTGCTGTCCAGGTGCCCGAACTGCGCAAGATGGGCGACTTCCTGCGGGATAAGCAGCCCAACGTGGTGGCTGTCCTGACAGCCATCAACGGCGAGAAGATCTCCTTCCTGGCCGTCTGCGGCAAGGAAGCCGTCAAGGCCGGCGTCAAGGCTGGCGACGTCATCAAGACCGTCACCAAAGTCTGCGGCGGTTCCGGCGGCGGCAAGCCCGATTCCGCTATGGGCGGCGGCAAGGACGTGCTGAAAGTGGACGACGCCCTGGCTACCGTGGACGATTTCGTAGCAAGCAAGCTGGGCTAAAACCAGTACAAACCCCCCGTCTCACCCCTCCGGTGAGGCGGGGATAGAACCTATCTAATGAAGGAGGAAAACGAATGGATTGTCTGTTTTGTTCCATCGTGAAGGGGGAAATCCCCTCCAATAAGGTCTACGAAGACGAAAACCTCTACGCCTTCTACGACATCGCACCCCAGGCTCCCACCCACTTCCTGGTCATCCCCAAGGAACATATCGAGTCCTGCGGCGCCGTGACGCCGGAAAATTCCGCCATCGTGGCCAAGTGCTTTGAAGCCATCGCAAAGATCACCAAGGAGATGGGCATCGAGTCCTTCCGCGTGGTCTCCAACTGCGGCAAGCAGGCCCAGCAGTCTGTGCCCCACCTGCACTTCCACGTCCTGGCAGGGCGGGATATGACTTGGCCTCCCGGCTAACATAAACGATGCACCCGCTGCCAAAACTCAAGCCCCGCAGGGCGCATTAAGCTTTTTTTCGCTTCCTTTTCTACACGATAAGTGAGATTCCAAATCTATGATTTGGCTCAATCGAACTTACACAGAGTGAGAAAAGGAAGTGGGTTCCAAGGGCAAAGCCCTTGGTCGCCGTCCGCAG
>CAKTHW010000131.1 GCA_934565425.1 uncultured Oscillospiraceae bacterium | reverse complement strand
GCCGCCCCCAGCGCCGGTGGTGACGCCCACGAAGCCCAGCAGGAAGGGGTTATACCACTCCAGGGAGTTCATAGCGCCCTGGATGCCGTTGACCACGAAGATGGCCATGCCGATGGTGTCGGTGACGAACATGGCCAGGTCGAACAGGTGGTGGCGGCGGTAGAGGCGCTTGCGGATGCGGGAGGCGAAGAAGATGGCGGCGGTGATGCTGGCCACGATGGTATAGCTGGGGTTGCGGAACATGACCGGCGGGGTGACGCCGATGATGACATCTCGGAGGACGCCGCCGCCCACGGCGGTGACGATGCCCAGGATGAGGACGCCGAAAAAGTCCAACTGCTTCCGGATGCCCACCATGGCACCGCTGATGGCGAAGGAGACGATGCCGATCATCTCCATCACGTCAAAAAGATTCAGGACGACTCCCATACCCATTCCCCTTTTCGCTCCGTTTTATCCCTGCTGCTGGGCCAGCAGCGCTGCCACTTCCCGACTGATCTCCGCCGGGGTCTTGCCGTCGGTGGAGACGGCGAAATCTGCCGCCTGCTCATAGGCGGGCTGACGCTGTGCCATGAGGCCAGCGATATACTCCACATTCATGTTGTCCTTCAGCAGCGGACGGTTCTGGTCGTGGCGCACCCGCTCAAAAATGGTCTCCGGACGGGCGGTGAGGAGGACCACGGTGCCGTATTTTTTCATATTTTTTCTGTTCTCTTCCCGCATGGGCACCCCGCCGCCACAGGAGATGACACGGGGTTCTCCCTCCCCCAGGGTGACCACCAGGTTGCTCTCCACCTGGCGGAAGTAGCCCTCTCCGTCCTGGTCAAAAATCTCCGGGATAGAGCGCCCTTCCTGCTGGACGATATAGTCATCCATCTCCACGGTGTCTAAGCCCAACAAATGGCCTAACTCCAATGTGATGCTGCTCTTGCCCACGCCCATGAAGCCAATCAAAAAGACACTCTTTTTTACCCACTTTTCACGCACAGCGTTCCACCCTTTCTGTCGCCATTTTTTCCGCGGTCTGAGACCGCTGATTTCCGTTGAGCTTACTATAGCGCCTGGTCTGTTCCCCTGTCAACAACAATTCCCTTGACAGAGTATCCAAATCGTGCTATCCTAAAGGCAAGTTAATTGTGAATGATAGAGGCGCGGCCGACATCAGTATCCGAGGACATCCGCAGGCAAGCGGTCTTCGGGGAAAGGGGACGCCGCCGAAAGGATGAGTGCCTTGCCTGGCGCTGGTCCTTGGGACGTGGGAGAACATCCGACGGACTGTCACAGATGTGGAGCGCTATCATACAAAGATGTATGTACTCTGGTTGTGTACTTTTTGTTGCCATGTGTGTTCCATTTCTGAACATTCATGGTTTTTTATTTGCGTTTCGCAACAAGAAAGGAAGAGAGAAAATCATGCAAGTGTACGCAACCTTCTGGGCTCTGCTCCCCCCGATCATCGCCATCGTCCTGGCTCTGATCACCAAGGAAGTTTACAGCTCCCTGTTCATCGGTATCGTCGTCGGCGCCCTGTTCTATTCCGGGTTCTCCTTCGAAGGTACCCTCAACCACATCTTCTTCGAGGAAGTCGATGACGCATCCTACGGTATGATCTCGGTGCTCTCCGACTCCTCCAACGTGGGTATCCTGATCTTCCTGGTCATCCTGGGCACCCTGGTCGCCCTGATGAACAACGCCGGCGGCTCCGCTGCCTTCGGCAGATGGGCTACCACCCACATCAAGACCCGCGTCGGCGCACAGCTGGCTACCATCGCTCTGGGCGTGCTCATCTTCGTGGATGACTACTTCAACTGCCTGACCGTCGGCTCCGTCATGCGTCCCGTCACCGACACCCACAACATCTCCCGCGCAAAGCTGGCCTACATGATCGACGCCACCGCAGCTCCCGTCTGCATCATCGCGCCCATCAGCTCCTGGGCAGCCGCTGTTGCCGGCTTCGCCTCCAAGAGCGACGCCAACGGCATCGCCCTGTTCATCTCCGCCATTCCTTATAACTTCTATGCCCTGCTGACCATCCTCATGATGATCACCCTGTCCGTCACCAAGACCGACTTCGGCCCCATGGCCATCCATGAACGCAATGCTCTGAAGGGCGACCTGTTCACCACCGAAGCTCGTCCCTATGCCGACGCTGACGCAGAAACCGACACCTCCAAGGGTAAGGTCATCGACCTGGTCCTGCCGGTGGTCGTGCTGGTCATCGCCTGCATCATCGGCCTGATCTACACCGGCGGCTTCTTCAGCGGCGAATCCTTCGTCAGCGCTTTTGCAAACTGCTCCGCCTCCATGGGTCTGGTCCTGGGTTCCTCCGTGGCACTGGTCTTCGCCATCATCTTCTTCATGATCCGTCGTGTCCTGTCCTTCAAGCAGTGCATGGGCTGCATCCCTGAAGGCTTCAAGGCCATGGTCCCCGCCATCCTCATCCTGACCTTCGCATGGACCCTGAAGTCCATGACTGACAGCCTGGGCGCAGCGGAATTCGTCGCTGGCGTCGTGAAGGCTTCCGCTGGCAGCTTCATGAACTTCCTGCCCGCCGTGGTCTTCATCATCGCTTGCCTGCTGTCCTTCGCAACCGGCACTTCCTGGGGCACCTTCGGCATCCTGATCCCCATCGTCCTGGCCGTTTTCGGCTCCGACGGCGGCGCTCTGTCCACCATCTCCATGTCCGCCTGCATGGCCGGCGCTGTCTGCGGCGACCACTGCTCCCCCATCTCCGACACCACCATCATGTCCTCCGCCGGTGCACAGTGTGACCACGTCAACCA
>CAKTHW010000130.1 GCA_934565425.1 uncultured Oscillospiraceae bacterium | reverse complement strand
GCGCAGTTCGGCTCGGCGATATTCCCCCTCCGCCGCCGGGATGCGGATGAGCTGGGAGCGGTTCTCCGACGACCAGGAGATGTAGCCGGGGGCTTTGTTGCCGCCCAGACGGTCGTAGGAATTGTGGCAGGGGTTTAAGAATAGAGTGATGTCCGGGATCTTCTGCATGATGCCGGCGATGACGTGGGGGATGACGTCCCGCCCGTCCTTGGACTTCACCGAGAAGTTGATGTGCATCCCGCTCCCCGGCTGGTCGGGCAGGGGCTTGGGGGAGAAGTCGGCGCACAGCCCGTTCCGGTCGGCCACCGTGCGGACGACGGCACAGAAGGTGACGGCGTTGTCGGCAGCGGTCACCGGGTCGGAGTAGCGGAAGTCAATTTCATTCTGCCCGTGTCCCTCCTCATGGTGGGAGCTCTCCGGCTGGATGCCCATCTGCTCCAGCATCAGGCAGACCTCCCGCCGGACGTTCTCGCCCTTGTCCGCCGGGGCGATGTCCATGTAGCTGGCGTTGTCGTAGGGCACCTTGGTGGGGTTGCCGTGCTCGTCGGTCTGGAACAGGTAGAATTCCATCTCAGAGCCGAAGGCGAAGGAATAGCCCTTGGCCTCCGCCTCTGCCACCGCGTTCTTTAAGATGGTGCGGCTGTCCGAGGGGAGGGGGGTACCATCGGGATAGGTCACGTGGCAGAACATCCGCACCACGCTGCCGATCTCCGGCCGCCAGGGGAGGGCCACCAGAGTGGTGGGGTCGGGGTGGAGGAACAGGTCGGAGCGCACCTCGCCGCCGAAGCCGGCGATGGCGGAGGCGTCGAAGGCGATGCCGGTGGAGAACGCCTTGGGCAGCTCACTGGGGAGGATGGCGATGTTCTTCTGTCGTCCAAAAATATCGCAGAAGGCCAGGCGGATGAACTTCACTTCCATCTCGCTGACGTACTGCATCACTTCTTCAGCGGAATAATTTCTCATATCATTGCCTCTTTCACGCAGTAGGGTTGGAAAAAGAGAAGACGTCCGCAGGGAAAAAAGGGCGCACTTCTCCTGTTGGAACGTCTCTGTTCATGTAAAATATCATACGCTATCGACAGGATTTTGTCAATGAAATGGGGGAAAGCCGTGGGATTTCGGCGATTTGTACCAGGGAAAAAGTGACGAAAAGGGGAAAGATGTCTGTTTTACAGGTGATTTTGCCCATCTGCGATTTTACACGCATTTTACACAATGCCGCTTTTCCATTTTACATTCCATCCGTATCATAGGCGGTGTTGAAGGAAAACAACACAAGGAAAACAAAAGCTACTTTGAAAAGGAGATTTTAACAATGAAGAAAAGACTTAGTCTGGTATTCGCCGCCCTCATGGCTCTGTCCATGATCGCAGGCTGCGGCGCAAGCAACAGCGGCAGCAAGGACGCCGCTCAGGACACCAGCGCCGCCCCCGCCACCTCCGCCCAGACCTCTGCCGCCGCCTCCGGCACCGTCGCCACCGACGGCTCCACCTCCATGGAAAAGGTCATCGGCGCACTGGGTGAATCCTTCATGAAGAACAACGAAGGCGTCACCTTCACCTACAACCCCACCGGCTCCGGCTCCGGCATCACCGCAGTCTCCGAAGGCCGCTGCGACATCGGCCTGTCCAGCAGAAGCCTGAAGGACGAAGAGAAGAGCGCTGGCCTGACCGAGACCACCCTGGCTCTGGACGGCATCGCCATCATCGTCAACCCCCAGAACAAGGTGGAAGACCTGGACATCGAGACCATCGGCAAGATCTACACCGGTGAGATCACCAACTGGAAGGATGTCGGCGGCGACGACGCAGAGATCGTCCTCATCGGCCGTGAAGCTGGCAGCGGCACCCGCGACGGCTTCGAATCCATCACCAAGACCGAAGACAAGTGCAAGTATGGTCAGGAACTGACCTCCACCGGCGACGTCATCACCACCGTCAGCCAGAACCCCAACGCCATCGGCTACGCTTCCCTGGCAGCCGTCAAGGATAACGTCAAGGCCCTGTCCGTCGGCGGCGTAAAGCCCACCGAAGCCACCGTCAAGGACGGCACCTATGTGGTACAGCGTCCCTTCGTCCTGGTCACCAAGGACGGCAAGGCTCTGTCTGAGACCGCTCAGAAGTTCTTCGACTATGTGACTTCCGCTGACGCCTCCCAGATCATCTCCGACGCTGGTGCAGTGCCTGTCAAGTAATCAAACTTATCAACTGTAACATAAAATCCTGCCAGGCAATCAACGCCTATCAGCAGCATGAGAAAACGGAGGCGGCTGGCAACCCAGCCGCCTCTTTTCTATCCAATGTGTGTATTGTGTGTATTTAGGACGAGGGAATCGTTATGAAAAACAAGAAACAACTCTTTGAGAACATCGTCCACGGCATCTTCCTCATCTTGGGCCTTATCGCCGTGGCCTGTGTCCTCATGATCACCATATACCTGGTCATCTCCGGCATCCCGGCCATCCGGAAGATCGGACTGGTGCCCTTCCTCTTCGGCACTACCTGGGCATCCACCGCAGCGGAACCCTCTTACGGCATCCTGCCCTTCATCCTGACCAGCGTCTACGGCACCGCCGGCGCCATCGTCATCGGCGTGCCCATCGGCTTCCTCACCGCGGTGTATCTGGCCAAATTGGCGCCCCCCAAGGTGAAAGCCGTCCTGGAAGCCGCCGTCAGCCTCCTGGCTGGCATCCCCTCCGTGGTCTACGGCCTGGTGGGTATGCTCATCCTGGTGCCTGGCATCCGCATCCTGTTCAAAATCCCCGACGGGGCAAGTCTGCTGGCCGCCATCATCGTGCTGGCCATCATGATCCTGCCCTCCATCATCAAGGTCTCCGTCACCGCTCTGGAGGCCGTCCCCCAGGAGTACGAGGACGCATCCCTGGCTCTGGGCGCTACCCCCATCGAGACCTACTTCAAGGTCTCCGTCCCCGCCGCCAAGAGCGGCATCGCAGCCGCTGTGGTGCTGGGCGTGGGGCGTGCCATCGGTGAAGCTATGGCAGTCATGATGGTCTCCGG
>CAKTHW010000129.1 GCA_934565425.1 uncultured Oscillospiraceae bacterium | reverse complement strand
GCCCCCATCAGCTCCGCGGCAGGCAGATCGTTTTCCCCCATCATGTCTCTCTCCAGCTGCGCACGGCTGACCCTCAGATGGGTGCGCTGCTGGAACAGGTGCTGGTGCCGGAGCAGCCTTATGAGCTGGGACATCAGACCATTTGGCTGGAGGGGATAGAGGTGACCCAACTACAGCTGAACACCAACCGGGTCAAGCTGCGCATGGCCTCTCCCATCACCGTCTACTCCCCTCTTCCCGACGGGAAGACCCTCTATTACAACCCCCTGGACCGGGAATTCTCCACCGGTGTCAACGACAACTACCACCGGAAATGGTACTCCGCCACCGGCACTGAGGCGCCAGGGGATGTGGAACTGATTGCCCTCTCCATCGGTCAGCGAGACAAGTGCGTGACCCAGCTCAAGGGCACCTGGGTGAACGCCTGGTACGGCACCTATCTGCTGAAGGGCGACCCACAAGCCATCCGATTCCTCTATCACACCGGCCTGGGCTCGAAAAACTCCATGGGGTTCGGACTGTTCGACATCGTAACCTAAATGCAACAGCGGACGCAAGCAACCAGCTTTGCGTCCGCTCTTTTTCATAGCAACGGCTTCACTTTTGCATTCCACACCGTCAAAACCCGCTCCACGTCCCCGGTCATGGTCCCGGCAAAGTGCAGCTGTCCGGCGGCGTCCACTGCACCGACGCCGGCGGCGTTGCAGGCCAGCTCCATCAGCTCCGTCCACTTGGCAGCGCCCGAACGTCCCTTGTCCAGGAACGCCTTGCAGGCACCGGCCATCAGCAGCCTTCCGTCCTGGGTCAGCCCGTACACATAAGCGCTGTCACAGGCCACGGACAGGATGTTCTGCCACTGCTCCGCCGCTTCTCTGGGGTCGTTTGGTTTGCCGGCGAAGGACACGGTGCCGTCCTGGTGCAGTGCCGCCACGCAGTCCCGTGCCGCGGTGAGGTAGGTCACGTTCTGCCAAGCCACCGCCGCTTCCCCAGCGCCCGCCGGCAGGGTGCCGGCCACGCGGACGGTGCCGGTTGTGGTCAACCCCACCACGTGACGTGTGCCGCAGGCCAGGGTCTGGATGTCCGTCCACTCCCGCACTGCCGGGTCCGCCGGTGCGCCCTGTACCAGGACAGTGCCGGTTTTGGTGACGCCATAGGTGCAGTTGGGGGCGGCCAGGGCGAACTGGATGTCCCGCCACTGGTCGGTGTCCCGCTGGCCATAGCTGTTGTCCTCTCCCACTACCTTCACGGTGCCGTCAGCATAGACCACCGCGTCATTGCGCTCGCTGGGACTGAACTGCACCACGTTCTGCTCCGTCAGAAGCTGTCCGTTGGTGGAGACCAGGTAGAGGGTGTGCTCCTGGGGCACCAGGAGGGCCACGCCGTGGCCGCTCACACTCAGGCGGTGGGCACGGGCCAACTCCGCCCGCTGTTTGGCCTGCCAGGCTGCTTTGGCGGCTTGGACTGCCTTCTGCCACTGGGCCATGCTCTCTGGGCCGGCAAAGGATTGCAGGTAAGCGTTCTGGAATCCACAATGGTCGCAGTCGTATTCTGAGAGCGAGACCGCTCCCTTCGGCCTGCCGCACACAGGGCAGACCGAAGCCAATTTGATGCTCATGGGTTGTCTCCCTTCTCCTGTTCTGTTTCTGCCTGGGTGACGACTCGTTCCCAGATGTATTTCACCGGCAGCACGTAGTTGATCTCCTCCAGAAAGTGCTCATCCCCAGAGGTCTGGGAGCCGCAGAGGATGCCGATGATGGTGCCGTCCTTCTTGGAAAAGACCGGGCCGCCGGAACAGCCCTTTTTGGCCTCCATGTTGGTGTTGATGCGCTCCAAGCCGTTCTTGATCTGGGTGGAGGAGATGTAGCCCTGGAACAGGCTGGGCTGCAGCTCGTTCAGGTCGTCGCTGAGCTTCCCACCGAAGGGATAGCCCCAATGGTAGATGGACTCACCGGTCTGGGTGGGCTGGGACAGAGGACGCAGGGGCAGGGTGGGATAGTTCCCGTCCGCCATCTTCAAGATGGCCGCATCCAGCTCGCTGTCCGCCCACACCACCTTTGCCGGGTTCCACAGGGTGCGCTGCCCGTTGTCCACCTTCAGACGCACCAGAATATCGGTGCAGCCCTCGATGACGTGGTGGCAGGTCAGGATGTGACCATCCTTGGTGAGGATGGAACCGCTGCCGCTGCTGACACTGCGGTCACTCTTGGCGCGGATGTAGACCACACTGGCCACCTGATCCAGGTAGCGCTCCTCCCAGTTTCCTTCCCCCTCCGGCACAGCCAGCTTGCTGGCCGGCAGGGTGAAGGCGGCTTTGGCCTGCTTGGGACTGGGTGCAGCCGGCTCTTCTGCCTCCTCCTCGTCGGACAAGTACCCACGGTACTGCTCCGGCAGGTGACGCAGGGCGTAGACCCGCTGTCCATCCTGAAGCTCCGGATCCCGTGCCCACAGCTTGCGCATCCGAACCTCCAGCTTTTCCGCCTCTCGTCCGTTGGCCCAGTTTTTGATCCTGGCGTCGATCATGTTCTCAAACAGCGGCTCCAGCACCTCTTGCAGATCCTCAGCCAGGACGAATTTCTTCTTCCGGCACTTCTGGAGGAAGATCCGACACAGCTCCTCCGCTGTGTAATCTCGGAGCAGGAAATCCTTTTCAAACCGGCTCTCGAACCCCGGATTGGAGTCCAGGAACGCCTTCATGGGCTTAGGGTATCCGGCGGCGATGACCGCAAACTCCCCATTCCGGTCGCTCATCTGCTCCAACAGGGTGTCGATGGCCTCCTGACCAAAGTCGTCGCCGCTGCTGCCTGCCCGTTTCAGGGTATAGGCTTCGTCGATGAACAGCACGCCGCCCATGGCGCGGTCAATGCACCGTTTGGTCTTTGCAGCGGTCTGTCCCATATACTCTGCCACCAGGTCGGCACGGGTCACCTTTACCGTGTGCCCCCGAGAGAGCAGGCCGATCTCTTTGTAAACCTTGCCGATCAGCTTCGCCACGGTGGTCTTACCGGTGCCTGGGTTGCCCCGAAGCACCCAGTGGAAGTTCAGGTCATCTATCAGATCCTCCATTTCGGGACGTGTG
>CAKTHW010000128.1 GCA_934565425.1 uncultured Oscillospiraceae bacterium | reverse complement strand
CTTCCTTTTCTTCAGAGAAGCAAAAGGAAGCGAAAAGAAGCTAAATCGCCCTGCGGGGCTTGAACTTTGTTAGGTGGTTTTTATTTCTTCGGTTTCCGATGCACCAAAATAATCCGCACATAAGCGATCACATACAGCGTCATCGCCATGAACAGCGACAGGAACGCAATGTCCAGGATCAGGCTCGCCACATACGCCGGCATCCCCACCCAGAACAGCAGCAGCCCCAGGCAGATATACAGCAGCACCGTGTTCACCTTCCCGTAGATCAGCGCCCCGTGGTTCTCGCCGCTCTTGGTCACGGCGATGAGGGCCAGGATGCCGATGGTCACCTCCTTGATGAGGAAGAAGACGAACAGGGGGATGGTGGCCGGGTAGTGCTGGAAGAGGCAGAGGATGAAGGTGGCCTGGGTGATCTTATCCGCCACCGGGTCCAAAATCTTGCCGAACTCGGAGACCTGATTGAAATGCCGGGCGATCTTCCCGTCCAGCAGGTCGGTCAGGGCGGACACCAGCAGGGTCACGGCGGCCAGGATGACCCCCACCCCGGTGCCCCAGTGGTAGAAGTAGTAGAACAGGAAGGCCATGGGGATGCGGAGGAAGCTGAGGAGATTGGGAAAAGTCAAAATGTCGTGCAAAGTGAATTTGTTCATACAGTGGCTCCAATCTAATCCTGTTTGGCGCTTGCCAGGCACCGGCGGAAAGCGTCGAAACAGGGGACGCTTTCCCAGGCAATACAGTAAAAGCATACCACAGGCGGCGAAAAAGTCAAGTGTGACGGTTGGAAAGGGTTTGAAAGAGTCGGAAAATTTTTCTTAATATTCTCGAAAGCCCGCTCCGCCGGACGCCCTTGCCAGCGTCTGTCAGGTGTGATATGATGACAGCAGTTTTTGCAACGAATCAGGAGGAACTATCCATGAAACAGCGCAGCCCCGTGGTGAGCACCCTGCTCAGCCTGCTCGTCACCCTCATCGGCGGCGGTATCTACTTCTATATCGCCATCCCAGCCCTCAACCCCAAGAGCTTCAGCTTCTACCTCTTCGTCATCGTCCTCTGTGTCCTCTATATGCTGGCCAAATTCCTGTTCAGCAGTGAGGACAGCCAGTCTGGCACGGGGAAGAAGGAGCCCAAACAGACCATCCTGGAGCCGGACGGCAAGGGCGGCTTCAAAGTCAGCGGCCCTCACCGGCGCAAGTGGAACAAGCCCGGCCGGGGCAGCGTCTACCGCATCCCTATGGTCATCGTGGGCCTGTGCCTGCTGGTCTGCGTGGTGGGCACCGTCATCTCCGCCGTCCCCTTCCACGCCAAAGCCTACCGGAACCTGCTCCAGGTGGAGACCGGCGACTTCGCCCAGGACGTGGCGGAGATTTCGTATAACAAGATCCCCATGCTGGACGCCGACTCCGCCAAGCAGCTGGGGCGCCGCGCCATGGGCAGCATCAGCCAGAACTCCAACCTGGTCTCCCAGTTCGAGGTCAGCGACTACTACACCCAGATCAACTACAACGGCAACCCGGTGCGGGTCTCCCCCCTGGAGTACGGCAACGTCATCAAGTGGTTCAACAACCGCTCCGACGGTCTGCCCGGCTATATCGTGGTCAACATGGTCACCCAGGAGGCGCGGCTGGTGCAGCTGAAGGAGGGGATGCAGGTGTCCACCTGTGAGCACTTCAACCGCAACCTCCGCCGCTATCTCCGCTTCCGCTACCCCACCTATATGTTCGGCGACATCAACTTCGAGGTGGACGAGGAGGGGACGCCCTACTGGATTTGCTCGCGCGTGGATAAGACCATCGGCCTCTTCGGCGGCGAGGACATCCGTGGCGCCGTCCTGGTCAACGCGGTCACCGGCGAGCACACCTATTATGAAAAGGACGTGCCCACCTGGGTGGATCGGGTGTACGACCCGGACATCATCATGAACCAGTACGACTTCCACGGCAAGCTGGTCAACGGCTGGATCAACAGCTGGCTGGGTCAGAAGGCGGTGACCACCACCACAGCGGGATACAATTATATTGCCCTGAACGACGACGTTTATATGTATACCGGCGTCACCTCCGCCGGCTCCGACGAGTCCAACGTGGGCTTCCTGCTGGTGAACCAGCGCACCAAGGCGGCCAAGTATTATAATGTGACCGGCGCGGAAGAATACTCCGCCATGTCCTCCGCCGAGGGCGCCGTGCAGCACCTGAACTATGCCGCCACCTTCCCCCTGTTGCTGAACATCTCCGACCAGCCCACCTATTTTATGGCGCTGAAGGACAGCGCGGAACTGGTGAAGATGTACGCCATGGTCAACGTCAGCGACTACCAGATCACCGCCACCGGCACCACCGTGGCCGCCTGCCAGAAGGCGTACCAGGAGCAGCTGGCGGAGAACGGCATCCAGGTCAAGCAGGACGTGAAGGAGGAGGAACCGGCGGGCGAGGAGCGCACCGTCACCGGTGAGGTGGCCGAGATCCGCAGCTCGGTCATCAGCGGCAACACCTGGTACTACTTCCGCCTGAAGGGCAAGGAGAACGCCTGCTACTACGGCATCAGCGCCGCCGACTGCCCTGAGGCAGTGACCTACAACAAGGGCGACCAGCTCACCATCACCTATCCCGTCAGCGAGGACGGCACCTTGCGGAAAGCATCCGAGATCAAGGTCAAATAATCCCATACACACCCCTGTCCCAATTTGGACGGGGGTGTTTTGCCGCAAAAAGCCCAGCGAACCCTTTCTTCGCTGGGCTTTTTCTCGTTGTGTGGTGTTAGAACACACCCCAATCCACCTTGCCATTGCTGCCGGCGGAGACGGGGAGGCCGTAAGGCTCCATGACCTGCACCAGCTGTTGGATGCGCTCCATCTGAGCCTGACGCTCCGGCCAGGTGCGCCCCTCCAGGGGATATTCCAGACCGACGGTGGGGTATTTCACCTTGCCGTACTCGTGGAATTGCAGGAGCTGTACCTGTCGGACGTTGCCGCCCATGTTGTCCCGGAGGAAGGCGGCGGTGCGGGCGATGTTCTCGTCGTCATCGTTGCAGCCGGGGATGACCGGGACCCGGATGAGGTAGGGGATGCCCAGCTTGCTCATCTTCTCCAGGTTCTGGAGGATGAGCTCGTTGGACGCCCCGGTGTATTC
>CAKTHW010000127.1 GCA_934565425.1 uncultured Oscillospiraceae bacterium | reverse complement strand
CTTTCAGAAGAGAAATGTATCAATTAAATAACAGCACAAAATCTTACTGGCTTTATCTCGATGTTGATGCGTTACGGCATGGCAAAAAAGACGACCGAATGAGCAATTTTCAATATGGAACGCCACATTATCTCGTTGCGCTTTATATCCCAGAGGACAATGTACTGTATTATTTAGAATATAGCATATAATAAACTTTGACCGATGCGAAGCCCACCAGCTTCGCATCGGTCAAAGACATTCGTCTACGACAATGCGGCGTGGCGAGAGCAACGAGCGGTTGCATGCATGGGAAGAATGTTGTGCATATGACGCGCGGCGCGGATGAGCTGCACTTCTTCTACGATGCACAGAACCGTCCGGCGGCGGTGGTGTACAACGGAGTTCCCTATGCGTATGTTAAGAACTTGCAGGGCGATATTGTTGCGATTCTGGATGAGAATGGCAATACTGTTGTCAGCTACGGCTATGATGCGTGGGGCTCGCCGCTGTGGTGCACCGGCGAGCTGGCGGAAACGCTGGGCAAGGTGCAACCGTTCCGGTATCGTGGGTATGTGTTCGATGATGAGACGGGGCTGTACTATCTGCGGAGTCGGTACTATAATCCGCAGTGGGGACGGTTTGTTAATGCGGATGCGTTGCTCGTAGGCGCTGAAAAACCTGTTCTAAATCATTCGTGCTATATTTATTGTACAAACGATCCAGTGAAGAACGCTGACCCAGACGGTGAGTTCCTTAATTGCATCATAGGTGCTGTTGTAGGAGCAGTTTCAGGTGCTATTACGGCAGCAATTAATGGTGATAACGTTGCTGCGGGTGCACTTGTTGGTGTTCTTACTGGTGCAGCTGCGGGTTTTGCTGTGGATGCGGCTGTTGCGACCGGCGGCGTTCTTGGGATTGCAATTTGCAGTATGGGAGGAGGTCTCGCAAGTCTGCTGTCTGACATATCGAACGATTGCATTAATGGCAGAGAAATTAACTGGAAAGTTGCTGCGGTTGATGCGTTTTGGGGAGCAATAACAAATTTCGGGTGTTTTTTGTTGTCTGGTGGCACGTTGAAAAAAGTGCCTGGGAAATTATTTCCTAAAATTGTGGAGAACTTTGAGGAGTCATTATGGAAACATAGTACCAGACAGGTTGCGCACCATATGGCAAGAAGAAATATTCCATTGCTGGCAAAATGGTTGGCAAAAAGCCTTGCTGAAGAAGTTGGAATTTCGACTGTAACGACCATTGCTGGGACGGCGGCATCTAAGCAAACGCAGAGAACATTTGCAATTGAGTGAAAATTCCCCAAGGAGTAGTAAAGGAAATGGGAAAAATTAAGGTATCAGGGGATAAAAGTGGACTTTTATATGCTGTAATTTTCGGGATAATGATGGCTGGATGGATTGTTTGGCTTCTACCTATTGTACAAGCTGACGGTTCAGTTGCTGCGATACTCACTTTCTTTCTGGTAGCAGGTGCCAGCGTTGCAATGGTTGCCATGTTGTTTTTTGCTTGGCATATAGACTATTATTTTGCTGACGAAAACGTAATAATTGTGAGAGGCTTAGTGTATCGGAAAACATATCCTGTGAAAGAATTAACATACATTTATGGTGTATGGGATCCAACGGTTCAATTGCACCTTCCTAACGCAAAGAGCCGCTACTTGGTGATGTCGCCGTGTGCAATATCTAAGGAAGAGAGGATGCTGGTATCCAACTATCGTTCAAAAATGAAGATGGTGATTATTCCGCTGGATACGAAACGGATTCGCCAGCTTTGCGAACTTCTGAATCAATATCCCAAAGCAATCTATGCCCATGCCTTTAAGAGCATTATTCCTTAACTAAAAGCATCGAAAATCCCTTATGGTATTAGAAGAACCTTCGGCGGCATACAACCGACACCCACTCGGCCGTGTGCCGTTTTTTCTATGCCTGAAAATTTTCTTCATTTTCGCGTTTCAGAAACTGAAATTCAGGAAGTCCGGAAAGGCTTGCATTGTCCAAATTTTCAAGCGGACGGCAAAGAGAAAAGTCCTGAATTCCTTGGAATTGCTGGGGTTCAGGATTTCAGTTTCTGGTTTTGAATTCGCAAACTTTTCTGCTATGATGAGGCTACGAAGCAACGACAGGAGGTTTGCGGAATGAGTATTGCATGGAACTATCTGGATAAGCGGAGCGCGGCAATGGCGGCGCTGAAAGATTATTGCAGCATGAAGGCGATTCTGGCGACAACGGCGGAGGAGATTGCGAATGTGCGGCAGGACATGGTTCGCATTGGCGGGATGCGCTTCGAGGAGTCGGCGCATGGTGCGCGAAATCCGCAGTCGGGCGAAAACCAGATTCTGCATGGAATTGCGGAAATTGATGTGCTGGAAGAGCGGAATCGGCAGGCGGAAGAGTTCATGGCGTGGTTTCAGCCGGCGTGGGATGCGCTGGGGGAGGACGAAAAAACGGTGCTGACGATGTTCTATCTGTCAGAAAACGGGAAAACGGACGCGATAGAGGAAATCAGCGAACGGTTTTGCGTGGAGCGGAGCTCCGCCTACAAGAAGAAGGATCGCGCGCTGGCGCACTTGGCGCTGCTGCTGTATGGGAGGTGAAAGGGGAGGAGAAGTTGATAGATGATATTGACAGGACAATCACATTATGTTACAATAAACATGGAAAACTTAACTGCAAATATATCTAATGCTGATTTTTGCAGCAATAAATGAACTTCAGAATAATCTGAAGCTGAAAGGAGTGGAATTGTGAAAGCAAATGGCAATAGGGTGGTGACAAGAGGCAATTCTGACGCAACAGAGCAGATTAGGAAAACGCGAATGCCCCCAAATACATCACACCTGTTTGCTAAAATGCTGGTCAAAAGGCTAACACTTTTCATATGTACATAATGACTGTGATTGCAAGACCAGCAGCTCAATTGCTTTCTTTGAACAGTCAAAATGTATGTGCGAAAAAGATAAATCCATAGAGCTGTCTGACGGTCAGGATTAGTTCTCAAAAGAGAACTATTTCTGACCGCTTTTTTTGTAACAAAGAGCCGTATACAGAATCCCTTCGGCGCCGGCATCCCCGAAGGAATTGCCGAATACTATTTTCTGCATTCGCCTGCGCCCGCTGCTTGCGCCTTTTTCCTTCTGCCGTCCGCTCATTCCACTTAGCGTAGCGCTGCT
>CAKTHW010000126.1 GCA_934565425.1 uncultured Oscillospiraceae bacterium | reverse complement strand
GGGTGACCACGTAGGGCAGGATCTTGTAGATTTCTGTGGGGATGGGGAAGACGGTCACGCGCATGTACATAATCATCAGCGCACCGAACAGGATGGAGCCCCAGACAGCACGCAGGGGACGCCACAGGGCGAAGATGACCAGCGCGACCGCCAGCCAGCCCTTGCCGTCCATGGCGTCAGCCGCCCAGTTGCCGCTGCCGGAGACCATGGTGAAGTACAGGCCGCCCAGGCCGCAGATGCCGCCGCCGATGCAGGTGAACAGGTACTTGTATCGGATGACGTTGATGCCGGCGGCGTCCGCCGTGGCAGGGTCTTCGCCCACAGAGCGCAGGTTCAGTCCCACTCTGCTCCGATTGAGCATCCAAGCCATGGCAATGGCGATGACAATGCTCAGGTAGATCATGAAGTTGTAGGAGAAGAACAGCTTGCCGATGATGGGGATGTTGGAGAGGAAATCGGGGAAGAGCTTGGCGGTGAACAGGTGATCCAGGCTGGAGCTGATGACCAGGCGGCCGCCTGCTTTGACGCGGTAGTATTCGCCAAAAAACTTACCAAAGCCCACGCCGAAGATGGTCAGCGCCAGGCCAGTGACGTTCTGGTTGGCACGGAGGGTGATGGTGAGGAAGGAGAAGATGAGGCTGCCGAAAGCGGCCGCCAGGAAGCCGGCCAGGAGGGCCAGGATGAGGCCGATGATGGGGCTGGCGCCCTCCCCTGCCGCCTGCTCATAGAGGTAGGGGGCGATGAGGCCGGCTGCGCCGCCCATGTAGATCAGACCCTCTACGCCCAGGTTCAGGTTGCCGGATTTTTCCGTCAGGATCTCGCCCAGGGTACCGTACATGAGGGTGGTGCCCATGAGGACAGAAGCAACGATAAAGTTGACGATAGCGTTCCAAATTTCCATGTTACTTCCCCTCCTTCTTGACTTGGCTTCTGCCGCGGAAGATCAGCCGGTAACGGATGAAGAACTCACTGCCCAGCATACAGAACAGGATGATACCGGTGAGCATATCGGACATGGATTCCGGGATGGCGTTGTTGGTGACGGTGTTGATGGTGCTGGCGCCCTTCTCCAGGACAGCCAGGAAGAAGGAGATGAGCACCATGCCGAAGGCGTTGAGCTGTGCCAGCCAGGCCACGGTGATGCCGGTGAAGCCCACGCCGCCGGCCACGGAGTCGGACAGGGTGTACTTGATACCAGAGACCAGGATGAAGCCCACGATACCGGCGATGGCACCGGAGACAGCCATGGTGCGGACGATGACCTTGGCCACGTCGATGCCGGCGTAGTGTGCGGTGGGTTCGCTCTCACCCACGACGGCGATCTCAAAGCCGTGCTTGGTGTATTTCAGGTAGCAGAACATGAAGAACACCAGCAGGATGATGAGGAAGACGCCGACGGTGATATTCCACACATTGGGCATTCTGGCGCCGCTCTTGAACAGGCCGATGAGCTGGGTGCCGCGGGGACGCTTTTCCCAGGGGCCGCCCTGGAGGTATTTGACGATGCCGATGGCGATGTAGTTCATCATCAGGGTGAACAGGGTCTCGTTGGTGCCCCACTTGGCACGGAAGACCGCGGGGATAAAGCCCCACAGGGCGCCGCCGATGGCACCGGCCACGCACATGACCAGGATGAGCAGCCAGGAGGGCCAGGTCTCTGCAAAGTTCAGGGCGAAGAAGGTGGCAAAGATGCCGCCCATGGTGATCTGGCCTTCCACGCCGATGTTCCAAAACTTCATTTTAAAGGCAGGTGCGATGGCCAGGGACGCACCCAGCAAAGGGATAGCGATCTTGATGGTCTGCTGAACGGCCAGCTTGCCGCCCAGACTGCCGTCGATCATCGCGCCGTAGATGGAGAAGGGACTGTAGCCCAGGGTCATGAAGATGAACGCGCCCAGGATGAGCGCCACCACGATGGAGGCGATGCGGATGACCCACTTTTTCTGGGTGCTCATCCCCTGCCGCTGTGCCAGACGCACCAGGGGCTCTTTCTTTTCCTGTGTTTTCTTTCCGCTTGCCATCAGATACCTTCCCCCTCTCCCTTTTTGGTCATCAGCAGACCCACTTCTTCTTTGGTGGTCGTTCTGCCGTCTACGATACCGGAAATCTCACCGCCGCACAGCACCAGGATACGGTCGCACAGCTCCAGCAGCACGTCCAGGTCCTCGCCCACATAGATGACAGCGACGCCCTTGGCCTTCTGCTCATTCAGCAGGCGATAGATGGTGTGGGAGGTGTTGATGTCCAGGCCACGGACGGCGTAAGCGGTGAGCAGCACTCTGGGGTCAGCGCAGATCTCACGCCCCACCAGCACCTTCTGGACGTTGCCGCCGGACATCTGCCGGACGGGCATGGTGATGTCGGTGGTGACCACTTCCAGGTCTTCCTTGATGCGCTCCGCCAGCTCTGCCGGAGACTTCCGGTCGGAGAAGCCGAACTTGCCCTTCTTGAAGGAGCGGAGCATCATGTTGCCGGTCATGCCCATGTTGGCCACCAGACCCATGCCCAGACGGTCTTCCGGGACGAAGGACAGGTGGACGCCCATCTCCTGGATCTTCATGGGGCTTTTGCCGATGAGCTCTTCGGGAGAGCCGTCTGCTTCATAGTAGATGACGCTGCCCTGGGTGACGGGCTGGAGGCCGGCGATGGCTTCCATCAGCTCCTTCTGGCCGCAGCCGGAGATACCGGCGATACCCAAGATCTCGCCGCCGTAGGCGGTGAAGGACACGTCCTTGAGCTTGGTCACGTCGTTGCGATCCACCACGGACAGGTTGGTGACCTCCAGGAGCTTTTTGGTGTCCTTAGGCTCCGGACGCTCGATGTTCAGCTTGGTGGCCTGCCCCACCATCATGTCAGTCAGGGACTGGGGGGTCGCCTCGCTGGTGGGGACGGTGCCGATGTACTCGCCCTTGCGCAGGACGGTGACCCGGTCGGAGAGAGCCAGGACCTCCTGGAGCTTGTGGGTGATGATGATGATGGCCTTGTCGTCGTTGCGCATGGCGCGGAGGACGTCGAAGAGGCGGTCGGTCTCCTGGGGGGTGAGGACGGCGGTGGGCTCGTCCAGGATGAGGATGTCAGCGCCCCGGTAGAGCACTTTGATAATTTCTACCGTCTGTTTTTCAGACACGGACATCTCGTAAATCTTCTTGTTGGGATCGATGTGGAAGCCGTACTTGTCGCCGATGGCCTTGACCTTGGCGGCTACCTTCTTGATGTCGTACCGACCCGGCTCCTTCAGACCCAGCGCCACGTTCTCCGCTGCGGTGAGCACGTCCACCA
>CAKTHW010000125.1 GCA_934565425.1 uncultured Oscillospiraceae bacterium | reverse complement strand
GATTGTGTCTACAAACTTTAAGCGGCACATCCTGCGCCCCTAATAAAGGCTCCCCCTCCCAGGGGGAGCTGTCAGCGAAGCTGACGGAGGGGGTCTCCTCTATTTATATTAAAAATCCAAATGCAGCCGCACCAGTGCGATCTCCTTCTTCTCGAAGACCACTTCCGCCCCATCGGGCTGGGTGACGGTCACGTTGCCCTGGTCGTATCCGGCCAAGGTGCCGGTGAACTCCTTCCGCCCCTCTCTGGGACGGTACAGCTTCACGTCCACCTCCTGCCCCATGCACTGGGCGAAGTGCTCCGGCTTCTTCAAGGCACGGTCGGCGCCTGCGCTGCCCACTTCCAGCACATAGCTGCCCTGGATGGGGTCGGCCTCGTCCAAGGCATCGCTGAGGGGACGGCTGACGGCCTCGCACTGGTCGATGTTCACGCCCTCCGGAGCATCGATGAACACCCGCAGGTACCAGGTGCCTCCCTCCCGGACGTATTCCACATCCCAGAGGGTACATCCGGCCGCTTCCACCAGGGGCTGCGCCAGCTGGGCGGTCAAATCAGTTACTTTCATGCTTCTTCCTCCAAAAAACATTGGACTTCCCTGCCGCCAGCGCGCCGCTGGGGACAGGATGTAAAAAAGAGCGGGGCGCAGGCCCCACTCTCAAGTTGATACTTACATTCACTTATATTGATTATATCACAATCATTTCCACATAGCAAGGGTTATTTCGTCTCCAACAACCGTTTCACCACGCGCTCGCTGGCGTGCCCGTCATCCAAAGCGTTGAACCGGGCGTGGAACCGCTGATATTTTTCATCGTACGCGTCCCCACTGAGCGCCTGGGGAATGGCCTCGATCAGCGCCTCCTCCGTCTCCACGATAGGCCCCGGCAGCTCGCTCAAGTCCAGATAGAACCCCCGGATGTCGTCCCGGTAGGCGGCCAGGTCATACATATAAAATAGGATCGGACGCTTCAAGTTGGCGTAGTCGAAGAACACCGAGGAGTAGTCGGTGATGAGCAGGTCAGACACCACATACAGCTCGTTGATGTCCGGATACTGGGACACGTCCCACACGAACCCCTCATAGGCGGCGAAATCGAACTGATTGGCCACCAGGTAATGGGCGCGGAACAGGATGATGCAGTCCTCCCCCAACGCCTGCCGCAGCCGGGCAAAATCCACCCCCAGCTGATAGCTGTACCCGTCGGCGGAGTCGTGCTGATTGTCCCGCCAGGTGGGAGCGTAGAGAACAATTTTCTTGTCACCGATGTCCTCCGGCGTGATGCGGAGGGTCTCCTTCACCTTCTGCACATCCTCCGGCGTGTGGTTGAGCAGGTAGTCGTTGCGAGGATAGCCCTCCTGGATGATGGCGTGCTCCTTGCCCGCCTTTTTCAGGTTCCAGGCAGAGGTGAATTTCTCCGTGGTGAAGTCGGAGGGGGACAGGATGTAACGGAACTTTGCCGCGTCCAGATCGTACTTTTCCCGGACTTCCTTCAGGGAATTCATCACATTCCCGCCTTCATTTTGCAGGTCATACCCCAGCCGCTTGAGGGGCGTCCCGTGCCAGCATTCCAGATAGACCTGGTCCTCTTTCGGCCAAATGTGGTCGCTGACCCGATAATTGAACACCCAATATTTTGCCGCCGCCATGGCCTTCTGATAGGGCACGCTGGCCCACTTGAGCACCGTCGTGTTGGGGTACTGCTCCTCCAGCCACCGGAACCGCTCCGGATACTGGAAGATCCACACATACCGGTACTGCCCATACTCCTCGGGCCGGCTGGCCATGTACTCAAAAATGGCACGGGGCGAGTCGGAATACCCCCGACCGGAGAAGGTGCAGAACACCATCAAATTGGGGTCGGTGGCAATGCCCTTGGTGTGCCGCCGGAAGGTGACCTCCCGGTATTTGAAGAGCATATGCCGCACCAGCCGCCGGGCAGGGGGACACACTTTCACGAAATCATACAGCAAAATTTTAATGCGCTGTTTCAAAGACATGGCTTATACCTCCGCAGGTTCTCGCTGCTTCCGCAGGTGTTGAGGGATGCGCTGGAGCAGGAACCGGGTGATGTCCCCGGTGTTGTCCTTCTGGGCAGTCTCAATGTAGGTCTCCCGATAGGCCCGCAGCGCCGCCCAGTCGTAATCCTCCGCCTGCACCGCCTGAGCCACCTCTTCCGCCGTCCGGAACGCGGCATGGGGGAACGCCTTCCACAGGTCGATGTTCAGCCCCTGCGCCTCCGTGTAGGCGTCGTAGTCGTACAGATACAGATACACCGGCTTGTCCAGCAAGCTCACTTCCAAAGAGGCCGCCGAGTAGTCGGTGACCACACAGTCCGCCACCTTCATCATCTCATAGGTAGACCAGCCCTTGCCCACCGTCACGTCCTCCGGCAGGGTGATCTTGCTCATGGGGTGGGGCTTGATGAGCAGCACCACATCTTCCACACCGGAAAAAGCCGCCATCAACCGTTCCATCCCCACTTCTACCCCATCCCGGAAGGTGGGCAGATAGAGACAGAGCTTCTTGCCAGTCAGCTCCGGACGCGCTTCCAGATAACGCTCCCGCAGCGCCGGGTCAGCCTCCCGCAGATAGTCCACACGTGGCATCCCCAGAGGCAAGATCTTCTCCCTGGGCATCTGAAAGCCCTGGGCGTAGATGTCCGCCGTGGCCTCGGACGTGCAGAACACATAGTCGTAGTTTTTGTGCATCTCCATGGCACGTGCCAAAGCCGCCGGCTGCCCGCCGGGCTTGTCCAGACACTGATAGCTGAACTGCTTCACCGCACCCACCGCGTGCCACACCTGTACCACCGTCTGTCCCCGCTTGGGACGGAGGACGCAGAGCTGGATGGAGTAGGTGTCGGTGACGGCGATGGACGCCGTGGCCAGATGATAGAGGCTATGTAGGATGAAGAGACAGTAGCTGAAAACGTTGGTCTTTCGCCGCATTTTCCGGCAGAAATACTGGATTTCCGTCTCTGGCGATTGTTTTTGAATTTCCTCGGCCAGCAAGGTAAAATCCAGCGGGATGGTGCTGGACTGGCGGGAGAAAAAGACCACCTTATTTTTCAGCGGCAGCGGCCGCAGGAAAAGATAGAGAAACCGCAGGCCGACCTTGGCCAAACGAAGGATGAATGTCATGCCGCTCCCTCCTGTCTGTGGAACTTCATTGCCCTTGAGGATACCGCTGAGGCAGCCCAAAGTCAACGGTAATATCTACCGCTTTTTCAATCATTTTATCATAGCAAATTTTGACGGAAATTGCAACCGTGTGCCTCGTTCGACAATCCCTCAGTCAGCTTGCGCTGACAGGGCAGAAAGTCAAGCAAGTGCAACACCATAGG
>CAKTHW010000124.1 GCA_934565425.1 uncultured Oscillospiraceae bacterium | reverse complement strand
TACCCTCAACTGGGAGACCGGTTGAGGGGTTTTCTTTTGCTTGGAAGGAAGGGGGCCAATTCCTGGGGGCGATGCGGTTCCCATTGCCAAGGAGGCGGAAATCTGGTATAATAATGGCAATCACTTGAGATGGCTCGACGGAAGACAATCGAAGGCTGGCTTCGATTGTTCTTTTTCTATGCGGAGGGGAAGTTTTTTCGCATCCGCTGCAACATTTCGGTGATCTGAACGGTATCTTATGTAGAAGGCAAAGTTTTAAGATAGGGGAACGAGCGTTTTCCGGCAAATTGGACTGGTTATGGGCACTTTTTCACGAAATTGTCACCTTTCACATCGAATTGTGACAATTCCACTGGGAATTGTAAACAGTGCTTTCAGAATTCTTAAACTGTTTGCAAACAACTTCTTAAGAATTTCTCCCTATAATGGACAATGCCAAACAAAGATGCAAAACAGCTTCTCAAAGCACAGCAGAAAGGAGCTTTCCCATGGCAGCAACCGTTTTGCGCTACTTAGAAGAGAGCGCAGCAACCTACCCGCAGAAGCCTGCGGTCATCGACGAACATCAGCAGTGTACTTACCAGGAACTGCGCACCACCAGCCGACGCATTGCCAGCGCCCTGGTGCCCAAGGTGGAGCGCGGCACCCCTGTGATGGTTTATATGGAGAAGGGCGTGGACGCCCTGACCGTTTTCTTCGGCACCCTCTACGCTGGCAGTTTTTACTCCCTCCTGAACCCCGAGCTGCCCAAGAGCCGCCTGGAGCAGATCCAGTCCGTCCTCCAGGCACATATCGTGGTTACCAGCGCCGAATTGAAGGACGCCGCCGCGGATATCTTCCCCACGGCAGAGCTGCTCACGGTGGAGGAGCTGCGGGAGGCAGAAGAGGACCCCGCCGCACTGGCGGCCGCGCAGGACGCCGCCATCGACACCGACCCGGTGTACATCAACTTCACCTCCGGCTCCACCGGCACCCCCAAGGGCATCGTGGTCTGTCACCGGAGCATCGTGGACTTCATCGACTGCTTCACCCAGCTGTTCCACATCACGGAACGGGACATCATCGCCAACCAGGCGCCTTTCGACTTCGACGTGTCGGTGAAGGACATCTACTCCGCCCTCAAGACCGGCGCCACCCTGGTCATCGTCCCTCGTAGACTGTTCTCCGCACCGGTGCAGCTGCTGGACTTTTTGTGCGACCACCAGGTGACCACCCTCATCTGGGCGGTCTCCGCCCTCTGTCTGGTCAGCACCTTCCACGGCCTGGACTACAAGACCCCGACCACGGTGGACAAGGTGCTGTTCAGCGGGGAAGTGATGCCCCTGAAGCACCTGCGCAGCTGGCGGGAGCACCTGCCGGAGGCGCTGTTCGTGAACCTGTACGGCCCCACGGAGATTACCTGCAACTGCACCTATCACGTGCTCCAGCCGGAGCGGGACTACGCCGGCGGCATCCCCATCGGTCGGCATTTCCCCAACGAGGACGTGTTCCTGCTGGACGAGCAGAACCAGAAAATTACCCAGCCGGACGCCATCGGCGAGCTCTGCGTCCGCGGCACCGCCCTGGCGCTGGGCTACTACTGCGCGCCGGAGCAGACGGCCACTCACTTCGTCCAGAACCCGTTGAACCCCTGTTATCCGGAGCTGATCTACCGCACCGGCGACCTGGCGCGGTACGACGAGAACGGGGAATTGGTGTTCAGCGGCCGGAAGGATTTTCAGATCAAGTACATGGGCCACCGCATCGAGCTGGAAGAAATTGAGCGCGCCATCTCCGCCATCGACGGGGTGGAACGGTGCTGCTGCCTGTTCGACGAGAAGAAATCCCGCCTGAAGGGGTTCTATGTAGGCACCATCGAGAAGGATCAGCTCCACGAGGCCATGAAGGCCACGCTGCCGGTGTTCATGATCCCCGGATTCCTGCGGAAGGTGGAGGAAATGCCCCTGACCAAGAACGGGAAAATTGACCGCAAGCAGCTGGAAGCGCTGGTAGGAGGAAAGAAAAAGTGAATCAGGCTTTAAATCGTCTGTTACAAGAGAACAAAACCGCCTTTTATGTCTTTGACATAGGGAAGCTCAAAGCCCGCATCGCCCACTTGCAGGCGGCACTGCCGCCGGAGGTGGTGCTGTGCTACGCGGTGAAGGCCAACACCTTCATCACCAAGGAGCTCATCGACACCATCCACCGCTTCGAGATCTGTTCCCCCGGCGAGGCGGAGATCTGCCGTGCGGTGGGGGTGCCCAGCGAGAACATGGTCATCTCTGGCGTGTACAAGACGCCGGAGGTCATGGAGGCTATGGTGGCCGACCCCAGTTTCCACCCCATCTACACGGTGGAGTCCCTGGAGCAGTACGAGCTGTTCCGGCGGTTGGCGAAGGAGTACGGCCGCACGCTGCCGTTGCTGCTGCGGCTGACCAACGGGAGTCAGTTCGGCATCAACAAGGGGGACATCGAAGCCATCGTCGCCCGGAGAGGGGAGACGCCGGAGCGTGACATTCTGGGCATCCAGTTCTTCTCCGGCACCCAGAAGACCTCTCTCAAAAAGCTGAAGCGGGAAGTGGGGAAGCTGGACGACCTGCTGACCCTGCTGGAAGAAAAGTACGGGTTTGTTGCACAGGAGCTGGAGTACGGCCCTGGCTTCCCGGTGAGCTACTTCCAGTCGGACGAGCTGGACGAGGCGGAACTGCTGTCCGGCTTCTCCGAACTGCTGCGTGACATGACCCACCACCCCAAGATCACCCTGGAGCTGGGGCGCAGCATCGCCGCCTCCTGCGGCACCTATTACACCCACATCGTGGACTTGAAGCGGAACCAGGAGCAGAACTACGCCCTGGTGGATGGCGGGATGCACCACCTGGTGTACTTCGGCCAGCATATGGCTATGAAGCAGCCCTTCTTCCACGTGTGCGGCAAGGAAGATTTGCCGGCCACCGACCAGTGGAACATCTGCGGGTCGCTGTGCAGCATGAACGATGTGATGACCAAGCAAAGCCCGCTGCCCGACTTGGCGCTGGGCGACGTGCTTGCCTTTGAAAACGCCGGAGCCTACTGCATGACCGAGGGCATCTCCCTGTTCCTCAGCCGTGACATCCCGGCGGTCTATCTGCTGTTGGAAAACGGCACTGCCGTTCAGGTGCGGAAGGCATTTGACACGGCCACTCTAAATCAACCAAATTACGGAAAGGATGTATGAATGATGGAAAGACTGTACGAGATTTTGGAGGATATCCAGCCTGGCGTGAACTATAAGGAATGCGAAAACCTCATCGACGGGCATTTTTTGGACTCCCTGTCCATCATCGCCCTGGTGGCGGAGCTGGAGGATGAGTACGACATCACCATCCCCGCTGTGGAG
>CAKTHW010000123.1 GCA_934565425.1 uncultured Oscillospiraceae bacterium | reverse complement strand
TTGTCCCACTCCGGCGGTTCCATCGAAGGGGAGCAGTCCATTGAGCTCATCAACTACCTCTTCGACCACCCCGACTTCAAGGAAGCCGCCAAAGCAGCCGGCATGATCGTCTATCCCGCCCCCTCCTTCCGGCACATCGCCGTCCAGGCCAAGGTGGACATCACCGGCATCAACCTCATCCCGCCCCACGACCACCTGGGCGAGGTCATCGGCCCCCTGCTGCCCTCCGGCTGCGACAACGCCAAGACCCTGACCCACCTGATGGAGCTGTCCAATCAGATCCTGGACGACCACCCCATCAACCAGGCCCGCCGCGCCGAGGGCAAGCTGCCCGCCAACGGCGTCTGGTTCTGGGCGGAAGGCACCGGCGTGGCGCTGGGTTCCTTCGTGGACAAGTACGGCAAGAACGGCACCGTCATCTCCGCCGTCCCCCTCTGCCAGGGCATCGCCCGCCTGGGCAGCCTGAAGGCGGTAGAGGTGGAGGGCGCCACCGGCGAGCTGGACACCAACTATGAGGGCAAGACCCAGGCCGCTCTGGACTGCCTGGCCGACGGTGACGACTTCGTGGCCATCCACGTGGAAGCCCCCGACGAATGCACCCACAACGGCGACACCCCGGGCAAGCTCCAGGCCATCGAGTGGCTCTCCAGCCGCGTGGTGGGCCCCCTGGTGGCGGGCATGGACAAGGCCGGTTACGACTACCGTATCCTCATCCTCTCCGATCACAAGACCCTCACTTCCACCCGCGGTCACGACGGCGACCCGGTGCCCTACCTCATCTACGACAGCCGCACCGACACCCACAACGACTTGCCCTACACCGAAGAAGCCGGCCTGAAAGGCCCCTTCATGGACAACGGGGTCAACCTGATGGCCGCCCTGTTCGAACAGGACTAAAGACGAAAAGGAGAAACACATATGAACAACCAGTGGCCTGGCTTTGGCCCTGCCGATATTTTGCTGCCCCAGAACTGCGACCTGACCAAGTGGAGCGTGGTGGCCTGCGACCAGTACACCTCCCAGCAGGACTATTGGGAACGGGTGGCCCAGACTGTAGGCGACGCTCCCTCCACCCTCAAGCTCATCCTGCCGGAGAGCCAGTTGGAGGACGGGCACTTTGAGGAGCACATCGCCGACATCAACCGCACCATGGACGAGTATCTGGACCAGGGCCTGTTCCGCACCCTGCCCAACGCCCTCCTCTACGTGGAACGCTGGCTGGACAACAAGAAGCTCCGCCGGGGTCTCATGGGCGTGGTGGACCTGGAGTGCTACGACTACAACGCCGGCTCCAGCAGCCTCATCCGCGCCACCGAAGGCACCGTCATCACCCGCCTGCCGCCTCGCGTGGCCGTTCGGCGGAACGCTTCTCTGGAGCTGCCCCACATCATGGTGTTGGTGGACGACCCGGATAAGCAGCTCATCGAGCACCTGACCTACGAGACCGACCGGATGGAGGAGGTCTACGACTTCGACCTGATGGAGCGCGGCGGCCACATCACCGGCTACCTGCTGCCCGAAGATCTGCAGGCGGACGTGTGCGAGATTTTGAATACCCTGGCGCGTCCCCATGACTTCGCCCGGAAGTACGACGCCAAGGGCAAGCCCGTCCTGCTCTTTGCCATCGGCGACGGCAACCACTCCCTGGCCGCTGCCAAAGCCGCCTATGAGGAGAAAAAGCAGCACACTCCCCAGGAACAGTGGGCAGACCTGCCCTCCCGCTATGCCTTGGTGGAGCTGGTGAACCTCCACGATGAATCCTTAGAGTTCGAGCCCATCCACCGCGTCTGCTTCGACGTGGATGCGGACGAGCTGATGAAGGACTTTTTGGCCGCTTACCCTGGCGCCCACTATGGCGACGGCGACGGCCACACCATCACCTACGTGTTCGACACCGAGGTGGGCAAGATCACCATCCCCAAGCCCACCGCTCAGCTGCCCGTCGGCACCCTCCAGGAGTTCCTAGATCAGTGGATGCAGACCCACTCCGGCCGCATCGACTACGTCCACGGCGACGACGTGACCTGGGAGCTGGGCCGCAAGCCGGGGAACATCGGTTTCCTGCTGCCCGCCATGGGGAAGGACGAGCTGTTCAAGACGGTTATTTTCGATGGCGCTTTGCCCCGCAAGACCTTCTCTATGGGGGAAGCCCACGATAAACGATTCTATTTGGAAGCGAGGAAGATCAAGTGAAAAAGGTAGAAGAAAAAGCATATGCCAAGGTCAACCTGGTGCTCAACATCGGTGACCGCCGTCCCGACGGTTATCATGACATCCAGACCGTCATGCAGTCCCTGGAGCTCCACGATGACGTGACCGTGGAGCAGACCGGCGGCGCTGGCGTCACCGTCACCACCAACGTGGAAACCATCCCCACCGACGAGAGCAACCTGGCCGTCAAAGCCGTCAAGGCCTTCGCCGCCAAGACCGGCGTCCAGGCAGATGGCCTGAGCATCCACATCGAAAAGCGCATCCCCGTGGCAGCCGGTCTCGGCGGCGGCAGCAGCGACGCGGCAGCTACCCTCCGTGCTCTGAACCAGATCTATGAGACCAACCTGTCCCTGGACGAGCTGGCCGAGATCGGCATGGAAGTGGGGTCCGACGTGCCCTTCTGCGTCCACGGCGGCTGCGCCTACGTGGAAGGCAAGGGCGACGAGATCGTCCCCACCACCCCGCTGCCTCAGTGCGTCATCGTGGTAGGCAAGCCCGACCTGACTGTCTCCACCGAAAAGATGTACCAGCGCTACGACCAGGTGGAACTGCCCGCCCGCGCCGACCACACTGCAGAGGTCATGCTGGGCCTCCGTTGGGAGAACCTCAAGACCGTGGCAGAGAGCATGGGCAACGCCTTTGAGCAGGTGCTGATGAAGAACGAGCGCAATGCTGTGGAGCTGATGAAGGAAGTCATGACCCAGTTCGGCGCCCTGGGCAGCTGCATGACCGGCAGTGGCCCCGCCGTCTTCGGCATCTTCGAAAACGAGCTGTACGCCCGCGTGGCCTCCGAGACCCTGCGCCAGCGCCTGAAGGGCAAGCCCGAAGTGCTGGAGACCGAGCCGATGATCGTCAAGAAGTAAGCCAGTCCCGCGTATAAAACCCCAAAACACCGTCCATACTGGAACCAATGTTTCAGAGGACGGTGTTTTTTATGTTAGCACAACGATCGATACGCTTGAAAACCTGGGAGATGGCTCTCTTTTTGGGTCTGGCCATCGCCCTCTTCACCACCAGCTGGGCAAATTGCCGCCAGCAAGAGTTGGAGACCCGCGTCGTGCGCCTCCACGTGCTGGCCAATTCCGATTCCGCCGCCGACCAGGCCCTGAAATTGGACGTCCGGGACGCGGTATTAGCCCAGGCAAACACGTACTTAACCGACTGCCACTCAACCCAGCAGGCCAAAGAAGTCCTGAG
>CAKTHW010000122.1 GCA_934565425.1 uncultured Oscillospiraceae bacterium | reverse complement strand
GGTCTTGCCGCTGCCGTTTTCGCCCAGCAGGGAGAGGATCTCGCCGCGGTACACGTCCATGCTCACGTGGGAATTTGCTACGGTCTCGCCGAACACCTTGGTGATGTCCTCCAGCCGGATCGCAATGTCTCGTTCCATACTTTTTATTTACCTTCTCTCTCTATTCGCCAGTGATGACTCACATTTGGGTACCTTTTATTGCTGAAACCTGCCGCCAATGGATTCGGCAGTACGTTTCAGCAATCCACGGATAAACCAGTTCAGGCGGAGCCGGTCAGACCGGCTCCGCCCATGGTATTCTCTTTGTCAGAGCGTCTTGCTGAGACTGAGTTAGTTGGTGCTCAGAACAGTGATGACGTCGTCCAGCACGTATGCGAAGGTAGGTGCGGACTGGGTGCTGTTTTCAGCAAAGCCTTCGGACAGGTCGATGGTGTCGTTCTTATCGAAGGGGTTGGTGCCCTTGTAGTCGCCCTTGTAGATGTCCTTAGCAGTCAGCTTGCCATCCTTGAAGTCCTGGATCGCAGCGTCCATTGCTTCCTGAGTGCCCTTAGCAGCGATCTTGGTGTTCAGATCGGTCATAGCGACCCAACCTTCGTCGAAGCCAGCCCACTGGTCAACGGGCAGTTCGGTGCCGTCCATGACAGCCTTGACTGCGCCCACTTCATAGGGAGCATAGTCCTGGCGGCTGGAGATCAGGCTGCTGTCGGGAGCGATGTCGACCATGCTCTGGTTGTAGCCAACGTGGAACACGGTGGTGCCCTTCTTGGTTGCGTCTTCGCAAGCCTCGGCGGGGCCTTCGGTATCGGAGTGCTGGGAGATGATGACGCAGCCGTCTTCGATCATAGCGGTAGCCATGGTCTTTTCGGTGTCATAGTCGCCCCAGGAGTTGGTGTAGTTGACTTCCATCTTTGCTTCCTTCACGATGGAGCGGACGCCCATCAGGAATGCGGTGTAGCCGGAGATAACTTCGGCATAGGGGTATGCAGCGACGTAGCCGATCTTTGCCTTGTCAGCGGTGATGGTGCCAGCGTCGATCAGTTCCTTCATCTTCATGCCAGCGACGATACCAGCGACGTAACGGCCCTGATAGATGGCGCCCATGTAGGTGTGATAGTTGGCGGTGTCCTTGTCAGCGTTTGCGCAGGTTGCCTGGCAGAACTGGATGTCGGGATACTGAGCGGCCAGTTCCTTTGCCTTTTCGCCATAACCAAAGCTGGTGGTGAAGATGACCTTGCAGCCAGCTTCGCACAGCTCGACCAGGGGATCTTCCACGGCGTCTTCGGCCACGTTGTACTTAGCGATGGTCTCGACCTTGTCGCCGTAGGTTTCCTTGATGGCCTTTTCAGCAGCGATGAAGTTAGCAGTGTAAGCTTCGCTGTCGTCGCCGATGTAGACGAAGCCGACCTTCATGGCGCCGTCTGCTGCGGGTTCTGCTGCGGTGCTGGCAGCAGGAGTAGAAGTAGCGCTTCCGGCATTGTCCACGGACTTACCGCAGGATGCCAGGCCGATGACCATAGCACAAGCCAGGATCATGGCAAGCAGTTTCTTGTGCATTTTTCTTTTCCTCCAATAATGTGTGATTTGTGCCCACAGTGTAACAACCTGTTAACGCTGTGTTAACAATATTATAATCATACCCTATTTTGCGAGCCGCTTCAACCATTTTTCGCTGTAAAATTTGTGTCTTTTCTCCGATTTTCTTCCGGCACTTTTGGGCATTTCGCCCCATCCCCCTTCCCAGACGCAAAAACACGCACCCTCCGGAGAGGATGCGTGTCTGATTTCCGATTTTATTTTGCGTCCTGGGCCAGGAAATAGCCCATGGCTGCCTGGTAGCCGTAAAAGCCCAGCCCGCAGATCTGTCCCACGCAGGCCGCTGCCGTCACCGAGTGGTGGCGGAACTCCTCCCGCTGGTGGATGTTGGAGATGTGCACCTCGATGCAGGGCACGTCCACCGCCTTGAGGGCGTCCAGGAGAGCGATGCTGTAGTGGGTGAAAGCGCCGGGGTTCATGACCATGGCGTCATACTTGCCGGGGGTGCTGTGGATGGCGTCGATGAGGGCGCCCTCATAGTTGGACTGGACGAAGTCCACCGTGCTCCCATTGGCTTCCGCGAAAGCGGTGAGCTGGCGGCACAGGCCGTCGTAGGTCTGCTCCCCGTAGATGCCCGGCTCCCGCTGACCCAGCAGGTTCAGGTTGGGGCCGTTGAGTACCAAAAATTTCATGGGTATCCTCCCTTTCCAAGGTCAATGCAGGTTCGAGGCGAAGTTGCCCAGCACCCGGAAGTGGTCGGCGGACTGGGTCAGCTCCCGGAACACGCCCTCCATGCCAGGGGCGGTGATGTCGCCGGAGAATTCCAGGAAGAACAGATACTCCCAGCTCCGTCCCTGGATGGGACGGGACTCCAGGCGCACCATGTTCAGGCCGTGGACGGCGAAGATGGTCAAGATCTCGTGCAGGGAACCGCTCTGGTGGGGCACGCAGAAGCAGGTGCTGACCTTATCTCGGTCAGGCCGCAGCTCCAAGCGGGTGGAGATAACCACGAAGCGGGTGGTGTTGTTGGCGTTGCTGTTGATGGCCTCCGCCAGAATCTCCAGACCGTAGATGTCGGCGGAACGCTTGCTGCAAATGGCTGCCTTGGTGCGGTCGCCGCTCTTGGCCACCATGTTGGCGCTGCCCGCCGTGTCCGCCTGGGGGATGCGTTTCCAGTCCGGGTGCTTGTTCAAATACTGCTCGCACTGGAACAGCCCCTGTTCATGGGAGTACACCGCCTGGATGTCTTCCAGCTTCACCCCAGGCAGGGCCATGAGGCAGTGCTGGATAGCCACGGTGGTCTCCCCCACCACGAAGCAGTCGTGCTGGGTCATCAGGTCATAGATCTGCCGGATGGCGCCGGTGGAGCTGTTCTCGATGGGCACCACACCGTAGTCAGCACGGCCTTCCTTCAGGGCCAGGAACACGTCCTCGAACTGTTCCAACCCCACCGCGTGGATGTCCTCGCCGAAGAAGTCCACGGCAGCCATCTCGCTGTACGCCCCCGGTTCCCCCTGGTAGACCACGCGGGGGTTTTCGATGGGGGCTTCCGCCCGGGCGATATCGCCTAAAATTTTGGTCAGGTACGGGTTCTCCTGCCCCTCCATCACCAGGCTCCGCTGCTGGCGGCGGCTGATGGCCATGATGTTCTCATACAGCTGCACCACATCCGCCTGCAAGTCCGGGTTGGAGATGAGGTTGATCTTTTTCGCCAGCACCTCTCGTTCCCGGGCGGCGTCCAGGACGGGCAGGCCCACCTGCTGTTTGTACTCGCCTACTTCCCGCGTCACCGCCATGCGCTGCTCGAACAGGCGCACCAGCTCTCGGTCGATCTGGTCGATGCTCTGCCGCAGTTCTTCCAGTTTACTCATGCTCTTCTCCCCCCTGTTC
>CAKTHW010000121.1 GCA_934565425.1 uncultured Oscillospiraceae bacterium | reverse complement strand
GCTTTCCGCTTCAGGTTCTGTCGCATTCCAGTTTTTGGCTTGCTCTCTCGAGCGCTTTGTTAGTATACTAAATCCGCCCCCATTTGTCAAGCTCTTTTTTGCCTTTTTTCGAGTTTTTTTGAAACGAGCCGTTTCGCTCGGAATCTTTCGCCTTTTCCCTATCACGAACCTTCGTATTTGGACGTTTTACCCTATTGACAATGCGCGCGGAGGTGTTAAACTAAAAGGCAGTTAGGTGTAACTAACCTTTTATGGATACCACCGCACCGACTACATTATATATAATATAGTAAGGAGTGAACTGTGATGTTTGAAACCATCGTAACCGTAGACGGCATGATGTGCGGGATGTGTGAGTCCCATGTGAACGATGCCATTCGCAAGGCGTTCCCGGTCAAGAAGGTGACTTCTTCTCACAAGAAGGGCGAGACCGTCATCCTGACTGAGCAGCCGGTGGACGAGCAGGCAGTGCGAGATGCCCTGGCAGACACCGGCTATGATGTGACCACTGTGGCCAGCCACCCCTACAAGAAGAAGGGGCTGTTTGGCTTCCGGAAGGACTGATGTGGTGAAGCTGACAGACGCCGAGAAAGGACTATTCGGGACAGACGCCCGTATCCTGTTCCAGGGCACCGACCAGACCGTGTATCAGCTGGACGGCGCGGACGGTCGGGCGCGGATGACTCGGTATGGGGTTTTTCCGGGAATGGATCTGATCTACAATGACGTCCACGACGCGGACCATCATCTAAATCGTGCGCCGGTAGGAGACCTGATCGAGATCAACCACTGTCAGGAGGGGCGGATGGAGTGCCAGTATCAGGACAGCTTTTCCTATCTGACCCCTGGCGACCTGTCCATCAGCCGGAAGGACACCGCCCCCCACTGCTCCTCCTTCCCCACCGGCCACTATCACGGGGTCACCCTCCTCATCGACCCCAACTGCGCCCCCCACTGTCTGTCCTGTATGCTGGAGGATGTGAACGTCCAGCCCAGCACCATCGCTGACCGGTTCTGCCAAGGCAGGCGCTGTTTCGTAGCTCGTTCCTCCCCTCGGGTCAAACACGTATTCTCTGAGCTGTACGCCGTGCCGGAGGGCATCCGGAAGGGGTATTTTAAGGTGAAGGTGCTGGAGCTGCTGCTCTTTCTCAGTGTGCTGCCGGTACCGCCGGTGGAGCTGGAGCAGCGGTGTTTTACCAACTCCCAGGTGACCTTGGCCAAGGAGGTCTGTCAATACCTGACCGATCACATGGACAGCAAGATCACCATTCAGGAGCTGTCCGGCCAGTTCAATGCCTCAGCTACCCTCATCAAAAGCAGCTTCCGTGGGGTCTACGGAATGTCCCCTTCCGCCTTCCTTCGTGCACAAAAAATGCATAGCGCAGCCGATTTGCTGCGAAATTCTGACAGAACTGTTCTTGATATCGCCGGACAATTTGGCTACGATAATGCCAGCAAATTTGCCAAGGCGTTTCGAGATATCATTGGGGTCTCCCCCAACGAATACCGCAGCGGTGTGGAGCAGGACAGCTGTGCGCCGCTGTCATCCCAGGTTGGAAATCTTCCGCCATCTGGTGGTTGA
This sequence comes from uncultured Oscillospiraceae bacterium, assembly GCA_934565425.1. Lineage (GTDB taxonomy): Bacteria > Bacillota > Clostridia > Oscillospirales > Oscillospiraceae > Onthomonas. The sequence continues at coordinate 1,861 of CAKTHW010000121.1, read as the reverse complement.
TGACAAAAATAGAAGAAATATAAATGGAGGTATCTCAACTATGATGGATTTGAAAAAGCTCGGATTGTTTGTAGGCGGCGCTCTCTTTGGTTCTGCTGGTATCAAAGTGCTGTCCAGTGACGACGCAAAGAAGCTCTACACCCAGACCACTGCCGCTGTGCTGCGCGCCAAAGAGTGCGTGATGACCGTGGCAACTACCCTGAAGGAAAACACCGATGATATTCTGGCCGACGCCAAGGAGATCAACGAGCAGCGGGCTGCTGCCAAGGAAGTCGTCATTGATGACGCTCCCGTGGAAGCCGAAGCAGAACCTGCCGAAGCCAGCGAAGAGGTGGCGGATCTGGCATGAAGTGCAAGATTTTGCATGAATCCAAAGGCCGGCTGCGCATCCACGTCCCCCAGGGACGGATGACGCTAGAGCAAGCGGATATTTTAGAAGCATACTTATTACAATTACCCTGTGTCACCGACGCGAAAGTCTATGACCGCACCTGCGACGCCGTGATCTTCTATCACGGCCAGCGGGATGCAGTCCTCACCGCCCTGGCCACGTTCCGTTACCAGCGTGCCCAGGCGCTGGCGCCGGAGCACAGTGGGCGGGCGCTGAACCGGGAGTATCAGGACAAGCTGTTCTTCACCCTGTGTCGGCGGGTCATCAATCGCACCATCATGCCCCTGCCCATCCGCACCGCGCTGACCCTATGCCGGTCGGTACGTTACCTGTGGGTCGGTCTGCGCTGTCTGCGGAAGGGGCACATCCAAGTGCCTGTCCTGGACGCCACCGCCATCACCGTCTCCCTGCTCCGTCGGGACTTCAAGACCGCTGGGTCTATCATGTTCCTGCTGAGCATCGGCGAGACCCTGGACGAGTGGACCCACAAGAAGTCCGTGGCCGATCTGGCCCGCACCATGTCCCTGAACGTGGATCAGGTGTGGCTGGAGACGGAGGGCGGCTCTGTGCAAGTGTCCCTGTCTGAGGTGGAGGCTGGCGACCGGATCATCGTCCGCACCGGCAGCATGATCCCCCTGGACGGCAAAGTGGTCGCTGGCGAGGCCATGGTCAACCAGGCTTCCATCACCGGTGAGCCTTTGGCCGTGCGCAAGACCATCGGCGGCTACGTGTACGCCGGCACGGTGGTCGAGGAAGGCGACTGCACCATTTGTGTGGAGAAGACGGCAGGCTCCGGCCGGTATGACCGCATCGTCCACATGATCGAGGAGTCGGAGAAGCTGAAATCCACCACCGAGAGCAAGGCCACCCACCTGGCCGACAGCCTGGTTCCCTACAGCCTGGGGGCGACTGCCCTGATCTGGCTGTTGACCCGGAATGTGAACAAGGCGCTGGCGGTGCTGATGGTGGACTTCTCCTGTGCGCTGAAGCTGTCCATGCCCATCGCGGTGCTCTCCGCCATGAAGGAGGCCAGCACCCACCAGCTGCTGGTGAAGGGCGGACGGTTCATGGAGGCGGTCTCCGAGGCGGACACCATTCTGTTCGACAAGACCGGCACCCTGACCTACGCGGCCCCCAAGGTGGCCAAGATCGTCACCTTCGGCGGGCAGGATGAGGCGGAAATGCTCCGTCTGGCCGCCTGCCTGGAGGAACACTATCCCCACTCCATGGCCAAGGCTGTGGTGTCCGAGGCCCAGCGGAGAGCGCTCCGCCACGAGGAATGCCACTCTGAGGTGGAATACCTGGTGGCACACGGCATCTCCAGCAAGGTCAACGGCGAAAAGGTCATCATCGGCAGTCACCACTTCGTCTTTGAGGACGAGCAGTGCATCATCCCCGACGGCGACCAGGCCAAGTTCGACGCCCTGCCTGCGGAATACTCCCACCTGTACCTGGCCATTGGCGGCGTTC
>CAKTHW010000120.1 GCA_934565425.1 uncultured Oscillospiraceae bacterium | reverse complement strand
ATGATGCCGTCTTCCTTGTCCAGCTCCGCCTTCAGACCGCGCACCTTGCTCTCGGACAGGGCAGCGTGCTTCAGCGCGATGCTCTTGGCCTTAGCGGCGCCGATGTAGCCCTTGGTGCTGGGGGTGGTGGTGGACTTGCCAGTGGTCTTCGCTTTGCGGCTGTCGGAGAAGTCGCCATAATACTTGGCGTTTCCGACCGCTTTGTAAGCACGCACCTTGAACTTGTAGGTGACGCCAGATTTCAGCCCGCTGATGGTGGCGCTGGTGCCGCTGACGGTGGCCTTGCGGACGTACTTCTTGGCGGCGGAGTCATACAGATAGACCTGGTACTTGCTGGCGCCCTTGGCCTTGCTCCACTTCAGGCTCACGCTGGTCTGGGTGGTCTTGGTCACCTTCAGGTTGTCCACTTCATCGGGTGCGGTGTAGGTGGACAGGGTGGCGGAGTAGGGGCCGTAGTAGGTGGTGCCGGACTTGGTCTTGTCATAGGCGCGGACGGCGAAGTGGTACTTGGTGCCGGCCTTCAGGTGCTCCACCTCATAGCGGGTCTTGGAAGTGGTCTTGATCTTCTGCCACTTCTTGGTGCTGGTGTTGTAGCGGTAGAGGAGATAGCCGTCGGCACCGGAGACCTTTTTCCACTTGAGGGTCAGCTCGTCCTCGTCCCGTTCCACCACGGACAGGCCGGTGACCTGATTCAGGTTGGCGGCGTAGGTGGAGAGGGCGGTGGTGGCGGTGCCGATGACCATCGAGGCGGCCAGGGCGGTTGCGGCCAGCTTGGAAAACAATTTCTTCTTCATGTGGGGTTCCTCCTTCGGTTTGGTTTTGCGTCGGTTGTTTTGTTTCGATGGCGTTATGATACCGGGAGAAAATGAGAAACACATGAGAAAAATGAAAAAATTTTTGCCGCCCGCCCCGCCCGGTTCTCATGTTCTTCTCATCCTTTCTATGGTATACTGATACAAACAAACGGGAAAGGAGGGCACAAAACATGCGCATTTTAGTGGCGGAGGACGAACGGGATTTGAACGAAATCCTATGCAAAAAGCTACGCTCCGAGGACTACTGCGTAGACGGCTGCTATGACGGGGAGGAGGCGCTGGACTATCTGGCCAGCGTGGAATATGATGCGGTGATACTGGACATCATGATGCCCAAGCGCAACGGCTTGCAAGTGGTGGAACAGCTCCGCCGCCAGGGTGACCACACGCCGGTGCTGTTCCTCACCGCCCGAGACAGCATCGACGACCGGGTGACCGGCCTGGACGCCGGCGCGGACGATTACCTGGTGAAACCCTTCGCCTTCGACGAGCTGCTGGCCCGCCTCCGGGTCATGACCCGCAAACGGGGTGGAGAGCGGAGCAACCTGTTCACTATTGACGACCTGACCCTGGACATCCGCAGCAAACGGGTGGAACGAGGCGGGGTAGAGCTGAAACTGTCCGCCAAGGAGTACGCCCTGCTGGAATACCTCATCCGCAACAAGGGCGTGGTGCTCTCCCGCATCCAGATAGAGGAAAACATCTGGGGCTTTGACTACGAGGGCAGCTCCAACATCGTGGACGTCTACATCCGCTACCTCCGGCGAAAGATTGACAAAGACCACCCGGTGAAACTCATTCACACCATCCGCGGCAGCGGATACGTGCTGAAACTGCCATGAAGCGGAAGCGGCTGAGCATCAAGACGCGGGTCACCCTGTGGTACACCACCTTGCTGGCCGTGCTGGTGGGTCTGGTGGTGGCGGCGGTGCTGGTCATGAGCGACTCCATGGAGGAGATGCAGGCGAAAAAGATTTTGGAGGACGCCGTCAACCACGCCGCTGATCTGCTGATGTACGACGGGGAAGACGTGACCTTTTTGGAGCCGGTGGACACCTACGAAGATGGGATTTATCTGCTCTTTTACGACGAGAACTATCAGTTTTTGGACGGTTCTTGGCCGAGAAAGTTCCCAAACGGCATCGACGCCGCCAACCGCGCCTTCCAGGCCGTCGGGCAGGGGAACACCACCTATTACGTCTACGACCACCTGTTGGAGTTTGCGTCAGGCGGCGTGTGGATCCGTGGCATCTACGAAGCCACCGGCGCGCAGTTTATCCTGGACAGCGTGGTGCGGGTCATCCTCATCGCCCTGCCCACTCTGGTCGTCCTGGCCGCCCTGGGCGGGTGGCTCATCACCCGCAACGCCTTCCGAGTGGTGGACGAGCTGCGCCAGCAGGCGGACAGCATCTCCGGTGGGCAGGATCTGTCCCGACGCATCCCGGTGAACGGGGAGCGGGACGAGCTGTATCGCCTGGCTGGGACGCTGAACCGGATGTTCGACCGCTTGGAAGACTCTTTCCAGGCGGAGCAGCAGTTCATCTCCGACGTCTCCCACGAGCTGCGGACGCCCACGGCGGTCATCCTGGCCGAGTGCCAGTACGCCTTGGGGGCCGAGCAGGCAGAGCAGACCGCCGCCTTGGAGGTCATCCAGCGACAGGGGAAACGGATGTCTCGGATGACGGAAGAAATGCTGACCCTGAGCCGGATGGAGCGGGGTCAGACCCAGCTGGCGCGGGAGGAGACCGACCTGACCGAGCTGGTGGAGGTCATCTGCGAGGATCAGCAGGAGCTGCTGCCGGAGCATTTGACCTTGCGATGGGAGCTGGAGCCGGTGACGGCAGAGGTGCATCAGGATATGATGATACGATTGGTCATCAACCTGCTCAACAACGCCGTCCGCTACGCCAAGTCGGAAATTTTGGTCACTCTGACCTGCCAGCACGACACCGTGACCCTGACCGTGACTGACGACGGCGTGGGCATCGAGCCGGAGCACCAGAAGCGCATCTTCCAGCGCTTCTACCAGGTGGACGGCGCACGCGCACGGAAATCCGGCGGCCTGGGGTTGGGCCTCGCCATGTGCGACCAAATTATCCGCCAGCACGGCGGACGCATTTCAGTAGAGAGTACGCCGGGAGAGGGCAGTCGGTTTCTCGTCACCTTTCCCGCCCGACAGGAGGAAGAGACATGAAAAAAGCATTGGGAGGGCTGATGGTCGCCCTCTGTCTGTGCCTGGCCGGGTGCGCCGCACACGGACAGCACACCAGTCAGCCCGTCAGCGCCAGCCAGTCCACGCCGCCCACCTTGGGGCAGCATACCGTCAGTGTTGCAGCACCGGCGCAGTCCGATGACGCCTCGGAAAGCGCGGATGCTTCTGGGGCGGACAGCTTGGCCCCCTTGCCGCCGGCGGAGGACGAGCAGCAGCCGACGAACCAGGTGGAACAGCCGTCGGAGCAGACGGTCGCAGCGACGGAAAAATCCGATTCGTCCACCAAAACCGTGAAAAAGCCAAAGGAAACCACGGAAAAAGCAACAAAACCAGCCACAAAGAACGACCAAACGACCACCAAAGACAGAACTTCACAACCCGCCGAGCCCAAGCAGGACACCACCGCCCCGGTGATGACCGGCTACCTGCCCAGAGGGGACGTCATCCAGATCGCACTCCGCCATGCGGGGCTGAAACAGGCAGACATCTGCGACTTGTCCTGCAAACTGGAGGAAGAAGACGGAGTGATGATTTATCAGGTAGAATTTGAGCACGGGCAGTATGAATATGAATACGACATCGACGCCAAATCCGGCATGATCTTGGACGTAGCGGTA
>CAKTHW010000119.1 GCA_934565425.1 uncultured Oscillospiraceae bacterium | reverse complement strand
GTCACACACATTCCGGAGCTTTTTGTTTGCGCAAATCCTTTGCGTGCCATTTTTGCACCCTGAACCCACGGTTCGGGGTTTTTCTTTTGGAGGTGATTGCATGAAGGACGAGCAGTTCATGCATTTGGCGCTGCAGCTGGCAAAGCGAGGCTGTGGCTGGACAGCGCCCAATCCCATGGTGGGTGCGGTGATCGTCAAGGACGGCCGTATCATCGGCCAGGGCTGGCACCAGCGTTACGGTGAGCCTCACGCAGAGCGCAACGCCCTGGCCGCCTGCACCGAGGACCCCCGGGGCGCGACCCTGTACGTGACCTTGGAACCCTGCTGCCACCACGGCAAGCAGCCACCCTGCACCGAGGCCATCCTGGCGGCAGGCATCGCCCACGTGGTGGTGGGGTCGGACGACCCCAATCCACTGGTGGCGGGGAAGGGCATCCGGCAGCTCCGTGACCACGGGGTGACGGTGACCGAGCACTGCTTGCAGGAGGAATGTGACCAGCTCAACCAGGTGTTCTTCCACTATATCCAGACCAAACGTCCCTTCGTGGTGCTGAAATACGCCATGACCTTGGACGGCAAGATCGCCGCCTACACCGGCGCGTCCCAGTGGATCACCGGCGAGACCGCCCGTAACCACGTCCAGCAGCAGCGCCACCGGTATCGGGGCATCATGGTGGGAGTGGGCACCGTGCTGGCGGATAACCCCCGCCTGACCTGCCGCCTCCCCGGCGGCCGCAGTCCCACTCGCATCCTCTGCGACACCCACCTACGCACCCCTCTGGACGCCAACGTGGTCACCACCGCCCGGGAGACGCCCACCATCCTGGCCACCTGCTGCACCGATCCGGAGCGGCAGCGACCCTATGAAGAAGCTGGCTGCCAGGTGCTCTGCGTGGAGGAACAGGACGGACATGTGAACCTGCCCCAACTGATGGAACGGCTGGGTGAGATGCAGTTGGACAGCATCCTGCTGGAAGGAGGCGGCACCCTGAATTGGGCGGCCTTGGAGAGCGGCATCGTCCAAAAGGTGCAGGCGTACGTGGCACCCAAGTTGCTGGGCGGACGCACGGCCAAGACCCCGGTGGAGGGGACAGGCGTCCCCACACCGGACCAGGCGTTCTTCCTGCGCAACAGCCGCATCACCCAACTGGGCGAAGATTTCTTGATCGAAAGCGAGGTGGCCGACCGTGTTCACGGGCATTGTTGAAGAGCTGGGCACCGTCCAGCACATCGCACGGGGACAGCACTCCGCCGTCCTGACCATCCAGGCCAAGACCGTCCTGGAACACACCAAGCTGGGCGACAGCATCGCCGTCAACGGCATCTGCCTCACCGTGACCAAACTGGCTCCCGACCGGTTCTCCGCCGACGTCATGCACGAGACCCTGAACCGCTCCGCCCTGGCCCAGCTGTCTGTGGGCAGTCCAGTGAACCTGGAACGCGCCATGGCGGCGGACGGCCGCTTTGGCGGGCACATCGTGGCCGGACACGTGGACGGCGTGGGACGCATCACGAACATCCGCCGAGATGACAACGCCATCTGGTACACCATCCAGACCCAGCCCGCTCTGCTGCGCTATGTGGTGGAGAAGGGCTCCATCACCGTGGACGGCATCAGCCTGACGGTAGCCACAGTGGGGGAACGGGAGTTTTCCATTTCAGCCATCCCACACACCGTCCGCCAGACTGTCCTGCACCACCGGCGGAAGGGGGACTTGGTGAACCTGGAGACAGACATCATCGGAAAATACATCGAAAAATTACTACAGCCTGCGGCACCCCAGCCCAAAGAGAGCACCATCACAAGGGACTTGCTGTCCCGCTGCGGATTTTAGGAGGACAAATATATGATCCAGTTCAATACCATTCCGGAAGCCCTGGAGGATTTGAGACAGGGCAAGCTGATCCTGGTCACCGACGACCCGGAACGAGAGAACGAAGGGGACTTCATCTGCGCGGCGGAGTTTGCCACCACGGAGAACGTCAACTTCATGGCCACCCACGGCAAAGGGCTGATTTGTATGCCCATGTCCGAGTACTATGTGAAAAAGCTGGGTCTGCCCCAGATGGTGCAGCAGAACACGGACAACCACGAGACGGCCTTTACCGTCTCCATCGACCATGTGTCCACCACCACCGGCATCTCCGCCGCAGAGCGTTCCATCACCGCCATGGCCTGCGTGCAGGGGAGCGCCAAGCCGGAGGATTTCCGTCGGCCGGGGCATATGTTCCCGCTGCTGGCCAAGAAGAACGGCGTCCTGGAGCGGAACGGACACACCGAGGCCACGGTGGATTTGTGCCGGCTGGCAGGGCTGAAGGAGTGCGGCCTGTGCTGCGAGATCATGCGGGAGGACGGCACCATGATGCGGACGCCGGAGCTGGCGGAGCTGGCCAAACGGTACAACATCAAGTTTGTCACCATTCGAGATTTGCAGAACTATCGCAAGAGCCATGAAAAGTTGGTAGATCGGGTCACTACGGTGAAATTGCCCACCAAATACGGTGATTTTGTCGCCCACGGCTTTGTGAACCGCCTCAACGGGGAACACCACATCGCCCTGGTCAAGGGGGACATCGGTGACGGCAAGGACGTCCTCTGCCGCGTCCACTCCGAGTGCCTCACCGGCGACACCTTCGGCTCTCTCCGCTGTGATTGCGGCCAGCAGTTGGCCGCTGCCATGAGCCAGATCGAACAAGAGGGACGGGGCATCCTCTTGTATATGCGCCAGGAAGGGCGGGGCATCGGCCTGATCAACAAGCTCCGTGCCTACGAGCTGCAGGAGCAGGGGATGGACACCTTGGAGGCCAACCTGGCGTTGGGGTTCCAGGGGGACGAGCGGGAGTACTACACCGGCGCGCAGATCTTGCGGGAGCTGGGGGTGAAGAGCCTGCGGCTGCTGACCAACAACCCGGATAAGGTGTACCAGCTGGCCGAGTACGGCATGGAGATCGCAGAGCGGGTGCCCATTCAGATGAGCGCCACCGCATATGACCTGTTCTACCTCCGGACCAAGCAGGTTCGGATGGGACATCTGTTACAGTATACTTGAGAAAAGGAGGCGTCAAACTATGAAGACGTTAGAAGGAAATCTGGTATCCAAAGGCATCAAGATCGGCATCGTCGCCGCACGATTCAACGAGTTCATCACATCCAAGCTGCTGGGCGGCGCTCGAGACGGCCTGCTGCGGCACAACGTCCAGGAGGAGGACATCCACGTGGCTTGGGTGCCAGGGGCGTTTGAAATTCCCTTGGTGGCGGCCAAGATGGCCAAGAGCGGCAAGTACGACGCGGTCATCTGCCTGGGCGCGGTCATCCGCGGAGCCACCAGCCACTACGACTACGTGTGCAGCGAAGTGTCCAAGGGCATCGCAAACGTCTCCTTGGACAGCGGCGTGCCGGTGCTCTTTGGGGTGCTGACCACGGAGAACCTGGAACAGGCCATCGAGCGGGCAGGCAGCAAGGCAGGCAATAAGGGCTATGACTGCGCCCTGAGCGCCATCGAAATGGTCAACCTCCTCCACACCATGGAGGAAGCGTAAGAAACGGGGACGGACAGGATGATCATTATCAGAAGCAAACAGAATGACCCAGCATTGGAGGAACAGATCTTAGCGCTGCTCCGCCGGGAACACATCGAAGCGGAGCAGTTCTCCCTCAGCACCCAGCAGCTCCTGTCCGTCCGTGGCTTGACC
>CAKTHW010000118.1 GCA_934565425.1 uncultured Oscillospiraceae bacterium | reverse complement strand
TGGGTCACTCATTGTTGTAATACACATCATCATAGACTTTCTGCGCTTCCCTGCCGAACGCATTATAGTCGTCATAGTGCGGGGGCGCAAAGCCTTTTTCGTTGATCAGATCATAGAGAGGCAGCAGAATGTCATTACACTTCTCCGCCTCCAAGACGTGGGGCAGATATTTCTTTAGGAACTGATAGGACGCTTCGCTCATCTTCAGCATATATACATCACTCCTTGTTTTTATTTTTGGGCGAGCAGTTCATCGTACAACGCATACAGCGCTCGTCCGTAGTCATTCACTTCTTGCTGGTCAACGGTCATGCCAGCGAGGGAAATCTCTTCGTTCAGCAGGATCAGGAGTTCGCGAAGAGAATCGATCTCCACCACGCAGCGCGCTTCGTGAAGCCGGATGTGTCCATCCAGCTCCGTTAAATCGACCTTTTGCAGCGTTGCAAAACTTTCTGGACTTAGGGAATAGCGTTTCATTGGAACACCTCATTAAAAATGAAAATGCTGCCGATTCTGATTGGGAATGGGCAGCATTTGGTGGTGGAGGCGACGGGAGTTGAACCCGTGTCCGAAAATGTATCCGTGGAGACTTCTCCGAGCGCAGTCACTTCTTTACATTCCCTTTCCTGTGCGTGAAGCGACACACTCACAGGATCAGTAGCTTCATGAGATCATGGCGCCGGCAAAGCTTATGGCGCTCACGTTTACCACTAAAGGCATCACCCCGCCCGGTCCGTGGTCCTCCCGGGGTCGGCGTCCGCGCGCGAATGGGCGGAAGTCAACTGCTTAATTAAGCAGCGACAGCAACGTAATTATCGTTGTTCTTTAATTTATAAGTGCCCATTGGTAAGCGGCTAGGCTCCGCTGCTCGCTATCTCCAGTTCAGCATCCCCGTCGAAACCGGTACGCCCCCAGGAGGTCTGCCCCAGAGCGTTTGGGGCAGACTGCTTTTGAGATACAGGTAAAAACAAAATGAGAAACGGAATCGCTTCCGATCACAAACTTACATTTTGGCAGGCTCCGGATAGTCCACGCCGAAGGTGTCCACGGTGACCTTTGCCATGCGCTGGTCGTCATAGGGCTTGTCGTTGCGGTCCCGTCTTGCCTTGACGATCTCGTCTACCACGTCCATGCCTTCGATGACCTTGCCGAAGCCGGCATAGGAGCCGTCCAGGTAGGAGGCGGGGGCGACCATGACAAAGAACTGGCTGCCGGCGCTGTTGGGCATATTGGTACGAGCCATGGACAGGACGCCGCGGTCGTGCTTCAGGTCGTTCTTGAAGCCGTTCATAGCGAACTCACCGCCGATGCAGTAGCCGGGGCCGCCGATGCCGATGCCCTGGGGGTCGCCGCCCTGGATCATGAAGCCGGGGATGACGCGATGGAAGATGATGCCATCATAGAACCCCTTGTTCACCAGGGAGATAAAATTGTTGACGGTATTGGGGGCGATCTCAGGATACAGCTCCGCCTTAAATACCTTGCCGTTTTCCATTTCAAAGGTCACCATAGGATTCTGTGCCATTTGGAAGTTCCTCCTTTATATTTTCCACGCAAACTGCGCATAATGGCAGTATCAGCCTCTGCCATAAGATTTCATCGTCCGATCCATCTCCCGCTTGGCACTCCGCTCGGCAGCGGTTTCCCGCTTGTCGTAGAGCTTCTTGCCCTTGGCCAGGCCGATCTCCACCTTGACCTTGGAGTTCTTGAAGTAGAGGGAGAGGGGGATGAGGGCGTAGCCGTCCTGCTTGATGCGGCCGTACAGGCGCAGGATCTCCCGCTTGTGCATCAGCAGCCGCCGGTCGCGCCGGGGCTCCCGGTTGAACACGTTGCCCTTCTCATAGGGAGAGATGTGCATGGCGTACACGAACAGCTCGCCGTTCTTCACCTGGCAGAAGGAGTCCTTCAAGTTGACCTTGCCCGCCCGGATAGATTTCACCTCGGTGCCGCACAGCTCAATGCCAGCCTCATACCGTTCTTCGATGAAGTAGTTATGAAAGGCGGAACGATTCTTTGCGATGATCTTGATTCCCTTTTGTGCAGGCATCCTTCCGCCTCCTCTCTTCTGTAGTAACACCTAATTATAGATAAGTATACCACATCTGTCAAGGGTGTAAACACCCCCAAAGCCCCTTCACCCCCGTTTCCGACAAAATCAGCGCTCCTTCCCGCTCCGCTTGATACTGCTCACAGCGGGAGACCACCTGGCCAAACTCGCTCAGCACGGCGGCAGCGCCCGGGTCGGAGACGGTCAGGATGTACGCCCCCTCCCAGAAGCCCAACTGACCCTCCACCGGCTCCGGCAGGGCAGCCAGGGCGTCCAGGAGGGTGTCCAGACCGCCAAAGGAGAGGGTCTGCCCCGCCTGTTCCCTCAGATGCAGCAGCATCATGGCGCTGCCGCTGTCGGCATAGGCTTCGATCTCCCGCATATCCTGCCAGGGTATCCCGCCCTTCCGGCACGCCTCCCGGGTCAGGCGCAGCACGTCTCCCAATTCCAGGGTCTGCGCATCCATATTTCGTCGATCCAACTCCGCCGCGTTAGCAAAAACTAACACTGCGTTGGCTCCGATCATCTGAATCTCCAATTTTTGTATCCTCCTATGGTGTAAACTGCACATTCTTGTTATACATTATATACAGTTCTCACCGGTCTGGACAGCAGTAATTTTTACTGGTTTTACGATTCTTTTCCTTTGGGCGAAAATGACTCATTTTTCTGGATTCCTTTCAATTTTTTGCTTTAATTTTATGTCGCTCTGTGCTATACTTATGCGCAGTAGAATGCGCTTTTTTCCCGGAGCAGATACACCGATGCTCCCCCGCCGCTTCTACCACGTTCATCCCTGTTCACCCCTGTGAACGCATCTCATCAACTCAACGTTCACTCGTTACCAAAGAAGGTGTCATCTTGCAAAAGTATGTAATTCACGGCGGACATCCCCTGTTCGGCGAAATTGAGATCAGCGGCGCAAAGAACGCTGCTGTGGCCATCATCCCCGCCGCCCTCCTGGTGGATGGCTGCTGCCGTATTGAAAATATCCCTCAGATCAGTGACGTCACCGTAGTCATGGAGATCCTCCAGGAGCTGGGTGCCGATGTCCGTACCATCAACAAGAACACATTTGAAATTGACTGCCGTCACATTCGCAGCTGCCGCGTCCCCGACGAACTGGCACGGAGAATGCGCGCCTCCTATTACCTCATCGGCGCTCTGCTGGGTCGATTTGGCGAGGCGCAGGTCTCCATGCCCGGTGGCTGTGACCTGGGTGTGCGTCCCATCGACCTGCACCTGAAGAGCTTCAAGGCGCTGGGCGCCGAAATCGACCTTCAGGGCGGGTTTGTTTATGCCCAGGCGCCCCAGAAACGGCTCACCGGCGCCACCATTTATATGGATCAGGTCTCGGTGGGCGCCACCATCAACGCCATCCTGGCCAGCGTCCTGGCAGACGGCCTGACTGTCATTGAAAACGCCGCCAAGGAACCACATATTGTGGACGTGGCCAACTTCCTCAACTCCATGGGCGCCAACATCATGGGCGCTGGCACCGATGTCATCAAAATCCACGGCGTGGAATCCCTCCACGGCGGCACCTATTCCATCATCCCCGACCAGATCGAGGCGGGCACCTATATGGCCGCCGTGGCCGCCACCGGCGGCGAGCTGCTGATCCGCAACGTGATCCCCAAGCACATGGACTGCATCAGCGCCAAGCTGAT
>CAKTHW010000117.1 GCA_934565425.1 uncultured Oscillospiraceae bacterium | reverse complement strand
GAACTGAAGACCCCCATGACCTCCATCATCGGCTATGCCGACCTGCTGCGCAGCCAGTCCCTGTCCGCCGAGGAACAACGGGACGCGGTGAACTATATCTTCTCAGAGGGACGCCGGCTGGAACGGCTGTCCCTGACGCTGTTGAACATCTTCGCCCTGGAGGACGGCAACCTGACCCGATCGCCGGTGTCCCTACAGGAACTCATCACCGACCTGGTGGTGCACCTGCGCCCCCAATACGCCCAAGCGGGTATCCAGCTCCACGTCCGCTGTCCGGCGGGCGTCTGTATGCTGGAGGGCGACCTCATCCGCTCCCTCCTGCTCAACCTGCTGGACAACGCCCGAAAATCCTTCGATCACGGCGGGGACATCTGGGTGGAGGTGCAGTTCACGGAGGACGGGTGCGTGCTGGCGGTGCAGGACAACGGGCGCGGCATCCCGCTTGATGCCCTGAACCATCTGACCGAAGCCTTCTACCGAGTGGACAAGAGCCGTTCCCGGCGGCAGGGGGGCGCTGGGTTGGGGCTGACCTTGTGCGCCAAGATCGCCGCGCTGCATGACGGCTCCATTCGCTTCGACAGCACCCCCAGCCTGGGCACCACCGTCCTCGTGACCCTGAAAGGAGACCGCCTATGAACTGGAAACGCACCATCTTATGCGCTCTGGGCACCGCCCTGCTGGTGACTGGCGGGTTCCTGCTGCCCAAGGCAGTGTTCGTCTATCAGGACTACCGGTTCGACCAGGCGGACGCCACCACCCTCACCCAGCCCTTCCAGGTGCAGACCACCTCCCAGCTTTCCCAGAGCCTGCTGCTGGCTGGGAATCTGAACGACAACGTGACGTTGGAGACCAGCCAGGCCCAGCGGAGCAAGAAGGAGGTCAAGACGTTGGCGATGGACGCCCTGGAACTGTTGAACACCTGCTATCAGGACATCCTGAACCTGGACAAGCTCACCAACTTCACCGCCACCCCTCTGCTCACCGTCTCTACCAGCGGCAGTGGCAGCACCATGGCCATTCAGGCCACTGGTGGGACGGTGATGGACGCGGACACGGTGAAGACCATGCTGGACAACTCCGGTCTCGGCTCCGGCTTCTCCGCCATCCTCTGGGACTGCACCTTCTCCACCCAGGACGGCAGCATCCGCTGCATCCTGGACGACCGCTCCGGCAAGCTGCTGGCGCTGGATTACTCCTGCAACGACACGTTGAAGAAATATGCGAAAAAGTACGCGAAAGAGGCCGAACAGATGGATTTTGACAGCCTTTTGCGTTCCGATCTGGTGCTCTTTTTCACCAAATACTATGAGCCGGACGGCATCAAGGTGCTCAACTGCGAGGAGTTGGGGCTGGACAAGGAGAAGGGCGAGGGCATCTACGGGATGCGCCTGCGCTTTTCCGGCAGCGACACGGTGCTGCTGCCGCTGACCCTCACGCGGGATCGTATCACCTTCAACTGTTCGGAAAGTTGATGCCGTTTTGATGCCAAACGGTTGCCGTTTGGTGGGACAAGGCTGGTATCCTAACGGTATCATTTCACAGCGAGGTGTTTTTCATGTTCCACGACCTGCCCCACTGGGCGTTCAAATTGCTGGGCAGCCTCCTGGGCGCTGCCGTCCTCTTTTTGCTGCTCTCTCTCAGCCACATCCCCTCCGTCGCCCACGGAGACAGTCAGTTAGCCATCGCCCACACCACCGACACCACCCCCGTCCCCACGTCCGACTGGAATTTAACTCTGGTCAACCCCTGGACGCCCCTGCCCGCCGGGCACACCATCACCGTCACCCACCTGCGGGGCGGACAGGCCATCGACCAGCGCTGCTACCCTGCCCTGCAAGCCATGATGGACGCCTGCCGGGCGGCGGGACATCAGCCTATCATCTGCTCCTCCTACCGCCCCCACAGCAAGCAAGAATCCCTGTTCGCCAACAAAGTCCAGCGGCTCATGGCCGCCGGATACGACGCGGAGGAAGCTGACCAAAAGGCCGCCACGGTGGTGGCCCGTCCCGGCACCAGTGAGCACGAATTGGGTCTGGCGGTGGACATTGTGGACGCCAGCTATCAGCAGCTGAACGAGCAGCAGGAATCTACACCGGTGCAGCAGTGGCTGATGGAGCACTGCTGGGAATACGGCTTCATCCTCCGCTATCCGGACGGCAAGAGCGACCTGACCGGCATCATCTACGAGCCGTGGCACTACCGCTATGTGGGGGTGGAGACGGCGCAGGCGCTGCGGGAGAGTGGGCAGTGCTTGGAGGAATACTTACAGGCGGCAAAGGCGTCTTGAGACAGAAAAAACCGCACGCAGCGAATGCACTGCGTGCGGTTTTGTTTGGTTTATTTTGCGGACGGCTCCAGAATGTGCATGAATTCTTCGCCGGTGATGGTCTCCTTCTGGTACAGGTAGCGAGCCAGTTCGTCCAGCTTCTCCCGATTGTCCATCAGGATGCGGATGGCCTTCTGGTGCTGGTTCTTCACCAGGGATACCACCTGCCGGTCGATCTCCGCCTGGGTCTCTGCGGAGCAGGCCAGGGAGGCGTCGCCGCCCAGGTACTGGTTGTTCACCGTCTCCAGAGCCACCATGTCGAAGTCCTTGCTCATGCCATACCGGGTGACCATGGCACGAGCCAGCTTGGTAGCCTGCTCGATGTCGTTGGACGCGCCAGTGGAGATGGTGCCGAACATGACCTCCTCCGCTGCCCGACCGCCGGTGAGGGTGGCGATCTTGTTCTCGATCTCCTCCTTGGTCATCAGGTAGTGGTTCCCCTCTTCCACCTGCATGGTGTATCCCAGGGCGCCGGAGGTGCGGGGGATGATGGTGATCTTCTGGACGGGGGCAGAGTGAGTCTGCTTGGCGGCCACCAGGGCGTGGCCGATCTCGTGATAGGCCACCGTCCACTTCTCCTGGTCGGTCAAAATGGCGTTCTTCTTCTGGTAGCCGGCGATGACCACCTCGATGCTCTCCTCCAGGTCGGACTGGGTGGCGCACTTTCTGCCGTCCCGGACTGCCCGGAGGGCGGCCTCGTTGACGATGTTGGCCAGCTCCGCGCCGCTGGCACCGGAGGCCATGCGGGCGATCTTCTGGAAGTCCACGTCGTCCGCCAGCTTGACCTTCTTGGCGTGTACCTTCAGGATGGCCTCGCGCCCCTTCAGGTCAGGCAGCTCCACCGGAACCCGCCGGTCGAACCGTCCCGGACGAGTCAACGCCGGGTCCAGGGACTCGGGACGGTTGGTGGCGGCCAGGATGATGACGCCGGTGTTGTCCTCAAAGCCGTCCATCTCGGTCAGCAGCTGGTTCAGGGTCTGCTCCCGCTCGTCGTTTCCGCCCAGCTGGCCGTCGCGCTTCTTGCCGATGGCGTCGATCTCGTCGATGAACACGATGCAAGGGGCCTTCTCCTTGGCCTGGGAGAACAGGTCACGGACTTTGGAAGCGCCCATGCCCACGAACATCTCCACGAACTCCGAGCCGGACATGGAAAAGAAGGGCACGTTGGACTCCCCTGCCACTGCCTTGGCCAGCATGGTCTTACCGGTGCCCGGAGGGCCCACCAGCAGGACGCCCTTGGGCATATGAGCGCCGATGTGCTTGTATTTGCTGGGGTCGTGGAGGTAGTCCACGATCTCCGCCAGGTTCTCCTTGGCCTCGTCCTCCCCGGCCACGTCGGCGAATTTGATGCCGTCAGCGGATTTCACATACACCTTGGCGCTGGAGTTCTTCCCGCCGAACATCATAGAGTTGGGGCCGTTGAACTTGCTCATCATCCGCTTGCTCATCAGCTGCCCAATGCCCACAAAGAACAGGATGGGCACCAGCCAACTCAACAGGAAGGACAGGACG
>CAKTHW010000116.1 GCA_934565425.1 uncultured Oscillospiraceae bacterium | reverse complement strand
AAAATGCAAGCATTTTCAGGCTATAAGCAGCCGAGTGCATGCACTCGCTACGTCGATAGGTTCTCCGCCTGTAAAACAGACGGAGCCTACGCTACAAAATGTGCCACTGGCACATTTTGCTTAACGCTGCGGCACTTACCCGGCTGAGAAGAGAAAAAAGTGACGCACATGTCGCCACTTTTTTCGAATTGCAATTTATTCCGGCGTCTCGCCGGAACTCTGCGAGGCATTTCGCTGATACACGGCAATGGCCTTCAAAAACGCCTCCCCGTACTTCTCCGCCTTCACCTCGCCCACGCCGGACACGCCCAAAAACTCCGGCATGGTCTGGGGCGCTTTCACCGCCATATCGGTGAGGGTGGCGTTGGAGAAGACGATGTAGGCGGGCACATCCTGCTCCTGAGCCAGCTTCATGCGCAGGGCTTTGAGAACATTGTACAGCCCTTTGGCGTCCTCCGGAAGCGCCCCAGCGGCCTTTTTCGGCCCTTTCCGCCCGTCCCCGGTCTCCTCTTCGATCCGGTCAACACGGATGGGCATGGACACCTTTTTGCCCTCGAAGAGGATGGCAGATGCGGTCTTGGAGGGCTCCAAGGTCTGATGCTCCGGGTTGGTGCGCAGGTAGCCCTCCTGCTCCAAAAACTCGATCTCGTCCCGCACCTCTCGTGCCGAGGTCTTGGGCAGCAATCCGTAGGTAGACAGCTCGTCCAGCCCCATATCCAGCACCCGCCGGTTTTTGCTTCCCTGCAACGTCTGCGTCACCAGGGTCTTGCCCACGTAGTAGCCCGTTCTTTGCCGAATGCGCAGGACGCAGGACAGGATCATCTGGGCATGGACAGTGATGTCCCGATTCTCGTAGTCCCCTTTACAGTTCCCGCAGTTGCCGCAGGAAGCGGGGGCGTTCTGGCCGAAATAGGATAGGATATAGCTGCGATAGCACCGGGTAGTCTTGCAGTAGCCGATCATGGCGTTGAGGCGGTCGTAGTCCCGCTGCCGGACGTTCTCCTGCTCCTCTAAGGTCAGCAGCTCGTTGCCGCTGTTTTCGATGAGATATTTGGCCGTCTCCACGTCCCCGTTGGAATAGAGCAGGATACAGTCCGCCGGTTCCCCGTCCCGTCCGGCGCGGCCCGCCTCCTGGTAGTAGGCCTCCAGGCTCTTGGGCATATGGTAGTGAATGACGAAGCCCACATTGGACTTATCGATGCCCATGCCGAAGGCGTTGGTGGCCACCATGACCGTCTTCCGGTCGAACTGGAAGTCGTCCTGATTCTGCCGCCGCTCCTCCTCGTCCAGCCCGGCATGATACCGGGTGGCGGCAACGCCCTTGGCGCACAGGTTCTTGCAGAGGCGTTCCACGGCGGAACGGGTGGAACAGTAGACGATGCCGCTCTTGTCCTGCCGCTCTTGGATGAGCCGGATCAGGACGGGCGTCTTCTGCTTGGGTCGGCGCACGTCAAAGAACAGGTTGGGTCGGTCAAACCCGGTCACCACACGCAGCGGATCCCGCAGCTCCAACAGCCGCACGATGTCCTCCTGCACCTCCTGCGTAGCGGTGGCGGTGAAAGCTGCCACCACGGAGCGACGGGGCAGGCGCTGGACGAAGGCTGCAATATTCAAGTAGCTGGGTCGGAAATCCTGCCCCCACTGGGAGATGCAGTGGGCCTCATCCACCGCCACCAGAGGCACGGAGATCTGCTCCATCAGGGCGGAAAACTCTGCTGTATCCAACCGCTCCGGCGCCACGTACAGCAACTGATACGCCCCTTCCCGGGCGCGCTGGTACACCAGCTGCATCTGCTGTGGGGTGAGGGTGCTGTTCAGGTAGGCAGCCTGGATGCCAGCCTCGCTGAGGGCGGCCACCTGGTCCTTCATGAGGGAGATGAGGGGGGAGATGACCACGGTGACGCCGTCGAACACCAGGGCGGGGATTTGGTAGCACAGGGACTTCCCGCCGCCGGTGGGCATGATGCCCAGCACGTCTCTGCCGGACAGGATGGCGTCGATGAGTGCCTCCTGCCCCTGTCGGAACTGGCTGTGACCAAAGTAGTATTTCAGTGCCTCGTACTGATCCATGTGCGTTTCCTCCCGCCCAATACACAACAATTTTCTATTCCAATGATACACGGAAGTGGTAAAAAACGCAAGTATCCCCTTCCAAACGACAAAAACCGGGTCAGAATCCTAGGATTCTGACCCGGTGCTTTTCATAGGCTATGTAACCTGGGCAACCTTACTTTCTGCGGTTGAACATTTCCATCAGATCGTCAAAGGGATCCTTCTTGGCCGGTGCCTGCTTGGGCTGTTCCGGAGCGGGAGTTGCCTGCTTCGGCTGGCTGAAGGGATCAAACTCTACGGCCTGAAAGAAGCTCTCCTGTGGGGTCTGAGGAGCCGGTGCAGGGGTAGGCTCGGGCATGGGAGCGGGAGCCGGTTCCTGGGTGACCTGGCTGCTGATCTGGGAGAAGGAGGGCACTTCCGGTTCGTCGTCCGCGTCGTCAAAGCCGGTGGCGATGACGGTGACCCGCATCTCGTCTTCCATGTTGTCGTCAAAAATGCTGCCGAAGATGATGTTAGCTTCGGGATGAGCGGCCTGCTGCACCAGGGTGACAGCGGTATCCACTTCGTCCAGGCCGATGTCCTTGCCGCTGGTGATGTTGATGAGCACGCCCTTGGCGCCGTTGATGGAGGTCTCCAGCAACGGGGAGGAGACAGCCAGCTTGGCAGCTTCCTTGGCCTTGTTCTCGCCTGCGGCACGGCCTACGCCCATGTGAGCGAGACCCGCGTCCTTCATGACGGAGGTCACGTCGGCGAAGTCCAGGTTGATGACGCCCACCTTCTGGATCAGGTCGGAGATGGACTCCACGGCCTGACGGAGCACGTCGTCAGCGATCTCGAAGGCGTTGGCCAGGGTGATCTTCTGGTCGGTAGCCATCTTCAGCCGTTCGTTGGGGATGATGACCAAGGCGTCCACCTTGTTCTTCAGCTCCATGATGCCTTCCTCGGCCTGGCGCATACGCACCTTGCCTTCAAAGGCGAAGGGCTTGGTGACCACGCCCACGGTGAGGATGCCCAGCTCCCGGGCCACGTCTGCCACGATGGGGCTGCCGCCGGTACCGGTGCCGCCGCCCATACCAGCGGTGATGAACACCATATCGGTGTTCTCCAGCGCCTTGGACAGCTGGCTGCGGTTTTCCTCGGCTGCCTTCCGACCTACGTCGGGCTTTGCGCCTGCGCCCTTGCCGTGGGTCAGCTTCTCGCCGATCTGGAGCTTAAAGGTGGCGTTGGAGGCGTCCAGCGCCTGCTTGTCCGTGTTGACCGCCACAAAATCCACACCTTTGGTGCCGGAGAGCACCATGCGGTTGACTACGTTGTTGCCGCCGCCGCCGACACCGACGACTTTGATGTTTACTGCGCTGTTAGGCTCAGTTTCGAATCCAAAGGACATATTTGTTTCCCCCTATATTTTCTTCGCATACGAAGTAATCACGCAAAATGAATGTACCTTATTATTGTAAACTGAAACAGGGAACAGGTCAATAGGTTCCGGAATATTTCCTGTTCCTTTTTTCCCACTTTTTCCGTTCTGCTGTCAGGATTTTTTGCTTTTCGTCAGGTGCGGGTGTCCGTCAGCGTAGGTCATATCCAACGTCCCCTTGTCGTTCTTGCTCCAGTTGACGTCCACATACTTCTCCAGCACGGCTTCCAGCATCTTCACCTGGTAGTCAAAGTCGGCATCTGCCAGTATTTTCACCGTCAGCTGCCCCCGATAATCCATCACCAGCTGCTTGCTGTCCGTACAGTCCACGCTGCGCACATCTGCCAGCAGTTCCCGTCCCTTCATGGCCTTGAGCAGCCGGAGGAGACTGTCC
>CAKTHW010000115.1 GCA_934565425.1 uncultured Oscillospiraceae bacterium | reverse complement strand
GTCCTACCGTATCCCGATGCCGGTTCTCTCTGTCCGGCGTTATTCTGGGCGCGACGGCGCTTACACCTACCCGATCTGTCCCCGCTGCAACACGACCCTACCGCGTGAATACCTATCCTTTTGCGACCGCTGCGGACAACGTTTGAATTGGAAGCGCTTCGCAAAAGCGACCATCCTTGATTGAATCTTACCTGATAAAAACGCCTGAGGCATTGCCTCAGGCGTTTCTCGTTATAAATATCGTGTTTTTTTACAAGTTTCAATTCTCACCACAACGCTGGCGCACCTGCCGGTATACGTCCTCATCATCGTAGAACAGACAGCAATCCTGCGGCGACTGCATCTGCAATTCCCACATAAAATCCTCCAAGTCCTGATAACCACTGGTCATCGCCATATCTTCCAGGTCATGGTCCAGAGTGCGTTCCACATCTACCTCATCAACGAGCAGATGCCACACCTTTTCCTTGTCTCCCCAAAAGTGGAACTCCCGGCATCCGGCCTTTAGGAGTTGCTCCGCCCAAGTGCGGATAAAGCCTTCCTGAGCAACATGGGAAACGAGAAAGAAACATGACTTTTTCAAACAATTTTGAGCCGGACAGACTGCTCCCACCTCAAGTTTTACGCCATCCATCACGGCCGTTCCCTTCTCTCTCGTCGCCACCGCCAGATCCCCCCAAGCACCGCAAATGTCACCCGCGGCACCAGGTAGCACCCCAACGCAGCAGCCAGGTAGACGCCCCAGTTGGTGGCGTTGGGACGCTGGAAGCGAGGCCACAGGAGGACGAAGAGGACGACGCCCACGGCGACGCTGACGATGCGGCCGGGGGTGAGGACGTCGGCCAGGGTCTTGTGGTCGGGGATGACGTCCTCCAGGACGGTCACGTGGTTGGCGTAGGCCAGGGCGCGGGCGTTCCTGGTCAGGTGGCTGTTGGTGACCACCATGGCCCGTTGGCAGCCGTACATGGCCATCCCTGCCACCGCCTCCTGGACGGCGGCGCCGGAGACCGGTTTGGAGTAATACTTGCACTGGACAGCGTAGGAAACCCCGTGTTTTTTGGCCACCAAGTCCACCCCCATATCTCCGGTCTTCCCGGTCTGGGTGACTTTTTGGTAGCCATTTTTATACAGATACTGTGCCACATAACGCTCATAACCTGCCCCGTCCATCTCTCCACGGGAGAACTCCACGCCGATGGCTCTGCCCACCAGGCTCAGGAACCCCCGCCCCAGCCAGGCCACCAGCCGGAACGGTGCGCTGACGATCTTCCACACCGTTTTCATCCCAGCAAGATCTGACCCACTTCCGCCGGGTCGGCGGCAATCCAATCGGCCTTGGCCTCCTCCAGCTCCTCCCGGGTGCCGTAGCCGCCATAGAGGATGCCGATGCAGCGCAGGCCGTTTTTGTGAGCGCCTAGCACGTCCAGGTTCCGGTCGCCTACCATGACCGCCTGGGACAGGTCGGTGACGTGGAGCGCTTCCAGAGCGTCCTGGATGATGAGGTCTTTCTGGTTCCGGGTCTCGTCCATGCTGCCGCCGCAGACCAGGTCGAAGTACTGGCGCAGGTCGAAGTGCTCCAGCACCCGTTCCGCCAGCTGGTAAGGCTTCGACGTGGCCACCGCCAGGGTCTTCCCTGCCGCCTTCAGGTCACGGAGCAGCTCTGGGATGCCGTCGTAGGGGCGGTTGTTGTAGATGCCCTTGTCGTTGTAGTCCTCCCGGAAGTAGGCGATGGCCTGCTGGCACTGTTCCGGGGTGAAGCCGTAGAGGCTGCTGAACGAGACGGTCAGGGGCGGGCCGATGAAGGTGCGGCGCACCTTTTCCACGTCCGGTTCCGGGCGACCCATCCGCTCCAAGGCGTAGAGGACGGCTTCGATGATGCCGGGGCCGGAGTCGGTGAGGGTGCCGTCTAGGTCAAATAAAATGTACTGTGCCATCATATTTCCTTTCTGTTTCATAAATCCAATGCCTTCGGTACATACTGATTTTATGTCATTCAGGAGGTTTTGTAAATGGAATACGTCCAAGTCATTTTGGCTTCCCTCTTCTCCATCGTCGCCCTCTTCCTCATCACCAAGCTGCTGGGCTACCGGCAGATGAATCAGCTGTCCATGTTCGACTATATCAACGGCATCACCAT
Organism: uncultured Oscillospiraceae bacterium; assembly: GCA_934565425.1. Lineage (GTDB taxonomy): Bacteria > Bacillota > Clostridia > Oscillospirales > Oscillospiraceae > Onthomonas. The sequence continues at coordinate 1,846 of CAKTHW010000115.1, read as the reverse complement.
TGGCTCCATCGCCGCTGAGCTGGCAGCATCCTGGGGGGAGGAGTTCTGGAAGTGGACCATCGCCCTGGTCATCTACGGCCTGGCCACGTTACTGCTCTCCCTGGCCACCGACCGCTCCATCAAAGCCCGTCGCTTCATCGCCGGCAAGCCCATCCCGTTGTATGAGAACGGGCAGCTGCTGGACAAGAACTTCCGGCGTGCCAAGCTGGACTTGAACGAATTTTTGATGCAGTGCCGCCTGGCCGGTTACTTCGACCTGTCTCAGCTGGAGGCGGTGCTCTTCGAGTCCAACGGGATGCTCAGCATCCTCCCCGCCAGCCCCTACCGCCCTGCTACCCCCTTCGACCTGAACCGGGCCGTTGACCGGAGCAACATCCTGGTGGATGTCATCCTGGACGGCAAGGTGATGGAGGAAAACCTGGCGGTGACCGGCAAGGATCGTCCGTGGCTGGAGCAGGTGTTGGCGGCGCAGGGCTGCCAGGTTGGCGATGTGTTCCTCGCGCTGTACGACCCGACGGCGGAGGCGGTGCAGGTGTACCGTCGCAGCGGCGGGAAAGAGGACGACAAACTGGAATGAGACGGAATCGCCTCGCAGAGTTCCGGCTTCCTGGAAGCCGGAATAAAGTGCAATCTGAAAAAACTGACGACCGGTGCGTCCGTTTTTTCTCCTCTCAGCCCGCAAGTGCATTTCCACAGGAAAGGCGCGCAGTCGGGCTGTATCCTTCAGGGAAATGCTTGCATTTTCCTGAATATTGAAAAATACCGGCAGCGGAGACCGCTGCCGGTATCATTATTTGGGACAAGTTTGGATGCTCGTCAGAAAACCTCAGTCTTCTTCCTCTGCTTCCTTCAGCTTCATCAGCAGCTGGCCGGCAACAACGCTGTCGCCTGCTTCCACTTTGACTTCGCCCACAACGCCGTCGGCACGAGCGACCACGCTGGTCTCCATCTTCATGGCTTCGATGATGAGCAGGACGTCGTTTTCCTTCACTTCGTCGCCCTTCTTCACCAGCACCTTGCTGACTGCGCCGGGGATGGAAGCGCCAACCTGCATGGGATCATCAGGATCAGCCTTTTCCACTGCGTGGACGGAAGCCTTGGCGTGCTTATCCTGGACGTTGATCTCACGGCGCATGCCGTTCAGCTCGAACTGAACCACACGGGTGCCGTCTTCGTTGGCGTCGCCCAGACCCAGGTACTTGATGACCAGAGTCTTACCGTCTTCGATGTTGACGCGGTTGGTCTCGCCCACTGCCAGACCATGGAAGTAGACGTGGCTGCCCAGGCGGGTCAGGTAACCGTATTCAGCACGGTTCTTGAAGTAGTCTTCCAGCACCTTCGGGTAGGTCAGCCAGGAGATGACGTCACGCTCGGAGGGCTCATGGCCGCAGACCTTGCGCAGGTGTTCCTTGGCAGCCTCGAAGTCAGCGGGAGGCAGCAGGGAGCCGGGACGGACGGAGATGGGTTCTTCGCCCTTCAGGACGATCTTCTGCAGGTCCTTGGGGAAGCCCCATGCGGGCTGGCCCATCATGCCCTTGAAGTAGCTGACGACGGAGTCGGGATAGCTCAGAGCGGCGCCCTTTTCCACGATGTTCTCGGGGGTCAGGTCGTTCTGCACCATGAAGATGGCCAGGTCGCCGACCATCTTGGAGGACGGGGTGACCTTGACGATGTCGCCCAGCATATCGTTGACCTTCTTGTACATTTCCTTGACTTCCAGGAAACGGTGACCCAGGTTCAGGCTCTCCACCTGAGGCTTCAGGTTGGTGTACTGGCCGCCAGGGATCTCGTAACGATAGATATCGGTGACAGGAGTCTTCAGGTCGGACTCGAAGTCCACGTAACG
>CAKTHW010000114.1 GCA_934565425.1 uncultured Oscillospiraceae bacterium | reverse complement strand
CGTCTGCCCAGTCATCGGTCAGCTTCTGCAGATCCATCATGCTCAGGCCGGTGTCACGTTCCTGACCTTCCAGAGCAGCGACCACAGCGTTCATAGAGGGCTGGCTGGTCAGGGAGCTCATGGAGGAGATGGCCAGGTCGGCGATGTCCACGCCGGCTTCGGCTGCCATCAGGGTGGTGGCGACCTGGTTGCCGGTGGTGTCGTGGGTGTGCAGGTGGATGGGGATGTCCAGAGCGTCCTTCAGGCCGGAGACCAGCACCTTTGCGGAGTAGGGCTTGAGCAGGCCGGACATATCCTTGATGGCGATGGAGTGGCAGCCCATCTTTTGCAGTTCCTTGGCCATGTCAACATAGTACTTCAAGGTGTAGTTACGAGAAGTATCGGTGATTTCGCCAGTGTAGCAGATGGTGCCTTCCACGAACTTGTTCTGCTTCAGGGCTTCGTCGATGGCGACTTCCATGCTGGGCAGCCAGTTCAGGGAGTCGAAGATACGGAAGACGTCGATGCCGCCCTCTGCGGACAGACGGACGAATTCACGGACGACGTTATCGGGATAGCTGGTGTAGCCCACGGTGTTGGAGCCGCGCAGCAGCATCTGGAAGGGGATGTTGGGGATCTCACGACGGAGCCAATCCAGACGTTCCCAGGGAGATTCGTTCAGGAAACGGTATGCCACGTCGAAGGTAGCGCCGCCCCACATCTCCAAGGAGAAGCAGTCTGCCAGGATCTTGGCCATAGCAGGTGCGCACTTGACCATATCGCGGGTACGCATACGGGTAGCCAGCAGGCTCTGGTGTGCGTCACGGCAGGTGGTGTCGGTGACCAGCAGCTTCTTCTGATCCAGCACCCACTTGCTCAGGGCTTCGGGGCCGTTCTGATCCAGGTACTGCTTCAGGCCGGGCTTGGGATCCCCTTCGGGGACGTCAGGGAATCTGGGGGTCTCGTACAGCTTCTGACCTGCGGTGGGGTCATTGACGACGATGTTGCCGATGTATTCCAGCATCTTGTTGGAACGGTTCTGAGACTGGCTGATGGTGAACAGCTCAGGGGTATCGTCGATGAACTTGGTATAGCACTGGCCAGCCCGGAAGACGGGGTTGGACAGGATGTTGCTGACGAAGGAGATGTTGGTCTTGACGCCGCGGATTCTGGTCTCGCTCAGAGCACGCAGAGCCTTGCGGCAAGCGCCTTCGAAGGTGTTGTCCAGGGTGGTGATCTTGACCAGCAGGCTGTCGTAGTAGGGAGAGATCTCTGCGCCCACGTAGGTGTTGCCTGCGTCCAGACGGATGCCGAAGCCGCCGCTGGAACGGTAAGCGGTGATCTTGCCGGTATCCGGTGCGAAGTTGTTGGCGGGGTCTTCGGTGGTGACACGGCACTGGATGGAGTAGCCGCGGGTGGTCACGTCAGCCTGGCTGGAGATGCCGATCTCGGGGTCGCTCAGAGGACGGCCTTCGGCGATCAGGATCTGGGAACGGACCAGGTCGATACCGGTGACCATTTCGGTGACGGTATGTTCCACCTGGATACGGGGGTTCATCTCGATGAAGTAATGGTTGCCCTTGTTGTCCACCAGGAATTCCAGGGTACCGGCGTTGACGAAGCCAACGGCCTTGGAGATCTTGATGGCGTCTTCATACAGGGCGTTGCGGATGGACTGATCCACGGAGAAAGCGGGGGTGTATTCCACGACCTTCTGATAACGGCGCTGCAGGGAGCAGTCACGCTCGAACAGGTGCACGACGTTGCCGTACTGGTCAGCCAGGACCTGGATCTCAATGTGCTTGGGACGTTCCAGGAACTTTTCGATGAAGATGTCACCGTTGCCGAAGGCCTTCAGGGCTTCGCTGTGGACCATGTCATAGGCTGCCACGACTTCTTCGGGCTTGTCACAACGACGCATACCACGGCCGCCGCCGCCGGCTGCTGCCTTGAGGATGATGGGGAAGCCAAACTCGATGGCCTTTGCCAGAGCTTCTTCGCCGTCCTTCAGGGGTTCGGTGCTGCCGGGGATGATGGGGACGCCGCAGCTGATGGCGATCTCCTTGGCCTTGAGCTTATCGCCCATCTGCTCCAGAACGTTGGAGGGGGGGCCGATGAAGATGATGCCGTTGGCTTCGCAGGCGCGGGCAAAGTCCGCATTTTCAGCCAGGAAACCGTAGCCGGGATGGATGGCATCAACGCCGCGCTTTTTGGCCAGGTCGATGATCAGGTCAATGTTCAGATAGGCGCCAACGGGGCCCAGCTGCTCGCCAATCTGGTACGCCTCATCCGCCTTGGAACGGAAGGAGCTGTACACGTCTTCCTTGGAGTACATCGCGACGGTGTGCAGACCCAGGTCGGCACAGGCCCGGAAGATACGGATCGCGATTTCGCCTCGGTTGGCGACCAATACTTTTTTGATTTTCTTCTTACCCATTTGAATCATTTACTCCTTTTACCGACACGCCGTGCTCCGCAGATGGCGTGTTGAATAAAAAATTTAGTGGTACACTTATATTGTAACGCAGAGAAAAGACTTTTGCAATAGTCTATTGCAAACATTTGCAACAAGCGAACGGCCAAATTGCTTCCATGATTTTGTTCACTTCTGCCCATTTTGACCATTTCGCCGGGAATGTACGGGAAAAATCCCAGAAACTCAGTCCAGCCTCCGTTTTTCCCTTTCCTTCGACTCCCCCCCCGCGCTCACTCTTATGATTGTCTGCCAAAACAGACCTGCAAACGGTGCGCAGGTCTGTCTGTGGCGGACACAAGGTGCCTCACAGAACCTTGGATAAAAATTCTTGGGTTCTGGGATTTTTCGGGTTAGAGAATAGCTCCTGCGGGGTCCCCTGCTCCAGGATGCCGCCGCCGTCCATGAACAGGACGCGGGTGGCGACCTCACGGGCAAAGCCCATCTCGTGGGTGACCACGGCCATGGTCATGCCGTCTGCCGCCAGCTCCTTCATGACCTCCAGCACTTCGCCCACCATTTCCGGGTCCAATGCAGAGGTGGGTTCGTCAAAGAGCATCATCTTGGGCTTCATCATCAGGGAGCGGACGATGGCGATACGCTGCTTCTGGCCGCCGGAGACCTGGCCGGGATAGCTGTCCGCCTTGTCCTCCAGGCCCACGCGGCGCAGCAGGCGCAGCCCTTCCTCCTTGGCTTCCTCCTCCTTCATCATGTGGGTGCGCGTAGGCGCCAGGGTCAGGTTGTCCATGATGGTCAGGTGGGGGAACAGGTGGAAGTGCTGGAAGACCATGCCCATCTGCTGACGGACCTTGTTGATATTCACGCCTTTTGCCGTGATATCCTGACCGTCGAAGATGACCTGTCCTTTGGTAGGTTCTTCCAGCAGGTTCATGCAGCGCAGGAAGGTGGATTTCCCGGAGCCGGAGGGGCCGATGATGACCACTTTCTCGCCGGGCTTGATGTGTTCGTTGATGTCGTGGAGGACCTCATGGTCTCCAAAGCTCTTGTAGAGATGATTAACGATAATCACTGCTGCGCAGCCTCCTTTCCACTTTGCCCATGATCCACTGGATAAAGAGCACCATGACGAGATAGATCAGTGCCACAGTGAACAGGGGGAAGAGGGCGTCGAAGGTGATACCGCGGATGATGTCGCCGCCGCGGGTCAGCTCGTTCAGGCCGATGTAGCCGCAGATGGAGGTCTCTTTGAGCAGGGTGATCATCTCGTTGATGAGGGCCGGCAGAGCGCTCTTCATGGCCTGGGGCAGGATGATGTCCTTCATGGTGGTCACGTAGCTCATACCCAGGGAGCGTCCCGCTTCCATCTGGCCCTTGTCCACGCCCATGATGCCCCCTCGGATGATCTCGGCCACGTAAGCGCCGGAGTTGATGCCGAAGGTGATGACGGCGACGGTGGTCTTCTGGGCGGAGACCAGGATGACGAAGTTGATGATCAGCAGCTGCACCAGGGTGGGTGTGCCGCGGATGACGGTGATGTAGAGCCGACAGATGGCGTCGGCCAGTTTTAGAAAGAAGTTGCCGGGCGAACGGAACCACTTCGGGTTGGTCTGGTCATGGGTACAGCGCACCATAGCGATGAGGATACCCAGGATG
>CAKTHW010000113.1 GCA_934565425.1 uncultured Oscillospiraceae bacterium | reverse complement strand
GACCAGATCCATGGCGTTCTCCTTCGCCCACGCCACCATAGCGTCCAGGTCAGTGGCTCCGATGGGCACACAGGTGGCGATGGCGCTGATGCCGGCATTGCCGGGGGCGCAGAACAGTTCGGTGACTTTGGGGCTTTTTTTCAGCGCCCAGCAGATGGCGTGCTCACGGCCGCCGCCGCCGACGACTAATACTTTCATAGGAGGAAGGCTCCTTTCTGTTTGAGATGAGAATGGGAAAGTGCGGATTCGATCATGCCTTGCAGCTGGTGGAACAGGATGCTGAACCCAACCGACACCACCAGCACCCCGCCGTAGACCAGCAGACACTGGAGGGTGCTCCAGCCGGTGAAGTCCGGGCAGAGGGTTTTGACGATGCTCTTCAGCGCCATGTGGGACAGATACAGCTCCAGACTGATCTCCCCAAAGAACCCCAACAGCCGGTTCAGGAAGGGGGACTGCAAGACCTCCAGCGCCACCGGGATCAGGATGCACAGGGCGAACCCAGCGGCGTTGTGCCAGATGCGGCTGGCCAGGATGGTGGAGAACCACCCGTCCGACGACCGCGCCAGGGCGGAGAACAGCCCGTGGCTGGTCAGCGCCACCAGGGCGAACAGCGCCCACTTCCGGTTCATGGGGCGATCCTCCGCCACCACGGGGCCGAAGTGACAGCCCAGGATGAAGATGAACACCCGGGTCACCGCCTTGTCGCAGTGGTCGAAGAACTCCGGCGTCCACAGGGACAGCAGGTAGTTGGCCACCAGACAGACGACGAAGGCACCCACAACAAACCCATGGTCGTATCGGCTCTTGGAGATGCGATAGAACACCGGCGCCAACAGATACAGGGGGATCATCAGGGCGATGTACCAGAACATCCCCACCCCGTCCGTAAAGAAGGAGGCGAAGGTGAAGTCCGCCCAAAACTGGCCCGGGTCACCTCGCACCGCCAGGTCCTTGAACACCCAAAAGGCGGTGCCGATGACCAGGTAGGGGAGGAGCAGGCGCTTGTAGCGCTTGGCGTAGAACTGCCCCAACGTGGGGTGCTTCTCCTGGGCGTAGTACAGCCCCACCCCAGAGAGGAACAGGAAGATGTCCACCCCCACGCCGCCCACCAGGATGATGCCGTCATAAAGGATGTACTGGGAAAGGATGGCGTCATCCAGCAGGGGCGTGAACTCCCGGGAGTGCATACACATGATCCACAGGATGGCGAAGCCAAACAACTGGCTCCGATATTTGCTCACCAGCCCCCAGTGCAGGAGGCTGGTGTTTTGTAATTGACTGTCCTCCATAGGACATCAATGGTGGAACAGACGGATGCCGGTGAAGCACATGGTGATGCCGTGGTGGTTGCAGGCTTCGATGACGTTGTCATCTCGGATGGAGCCGCCCGGCTCAGCGATGTACTTGACGCCGGACTTGAAGGCACGCTCCACGTTGTCGCCGAAGGGGAAGAAGGCGTCAGAGCCGACTGCCACGTTATCCAGCTTGGCAATCCATTCCTTCTTTTCCTCCCGGGTCAGCACTTCGGGCTTGACCTTGAAGGTCTCCTGCCAGACGCCGTCCGCCAGGATGTCTTCGTACTCGTCAGAGGTGTACACGTCAATGGCGTTGTCCCGGTTGGGGCGGCGGATGCCGTCCACGAACTGGAGACCCAGCACCTTGGGATGCTGCCGCATCCACCAGTTGTCCGCCTTGTTGCCTGCCAGACGGGTGCAGTGGATGCGGCTCTGCTGGCCGGCGCCCACGCCGATGGTCTGACCGTCCTTGACGTAGCAGACGGAGTTGGACTGGGTGTATTTCAGGGTGATGAGGCTGACGATCAGGTCAATTTTGGCGCTCTCCGGCAGCTCCTTGTTCTCGGTGACGATGTTCTGGAGCATTTCCTCGTCGATCTTCAGGAAGTTGTGACCCTGCTCAAAGACCACGCCGAAAATCTCCCGGCGCTCCTGGGGAGCGGGCACATAGTCCGGGTCGATCTGCACCACGTTGTAGTTGCCCTTCTTCTTGGTCTTCAGGATGGCCAGAGCCTCGTCAGTGTAGCCGGGGGCGATGATGCCGTCAGAGACCTCGTCCTTCAGGTAGGCGGCAGTGGCGGCGTCACAGACGTCGGACAGAGCAGCCCAGTCGCCATAGGAGCACAGACGGTCTGCGCCACGGGCACGGATGTAGGCGGCGGCGATGGGGGTGATCTCGGCGTCGGGATTGACGAAGTAGATGGCCTTATCCATGTCGGTCAGGGGCAGACCAACAGCAGCGCCGGCCGGGGACACGTGCTTAAAGGACGCGGCGGCAGGCAGACCGGTGGCGGCTTTCAGCTCCTTGACCAGCTGCCAGGAGTTGAAGGCGTCCATAAAGTTGATGTAACCGGGCTTGCCGTTGAGGACGGTCACCGGCAGTTCACCCTCGGTCATGTAGATGCGAGAGGGCTTCTGATTGGGGTTACAGCCGTATTTCAGTTCCAGTTCCTTCATAATTTCATCTTCCTCCCCGTGTTAAACTCAGACGTTGGCGTTGACGATCACATCATCGGTCTCGCCGGAAGCGATGTCGATGTAGCGGACGAACAGAGAGACCTTGTTGTCCTCGTTCAGGTTCTCCCACAGCAGGTCGGCAAACGCCTGAGCGGTGGGACAGTCCATGGTGATGACCTCCGGTTCCCCTTCAAAAGAGGGCAGGGGGTTGCCGTCGCCCTGATAGGTGTGGATAAAGTGACCGTAGCCGGCGACGGGCGCGTCGTACTCGAAGAAGTAGCGGCAGCAGCAGCTGGGGTCGCCGTTGAAGCTCTTCAGGATGGACAGGTTGTAGCTGCCGTCGGGCTTGACCACACCGGAGATTCTGGGGGTGTAGTTGGGGTCGTCCGGCTCAAAAGTGCGCTGGAGCAGACCGTGGCGATAGCAGTGGCCTTCCTGGAGGGTGTCTCGGATGGTATCGGTCTGGTCGCCGTTGGTGACGATGGTCTTGCCCTCGAACACCCGGACGGGATGATAGATGATGAGGCTGGGATCCTCCATCTTGGATGGGTCAAACGCCTCGGTGCGGATGCCGTCCTCAGTGACGGAGAAGATGCGGTTGCGGCTGTTGACGCTGCGGCCCATGATGAAATAGGCGATGACCGCCTTGGTGTTGTCGGCGGAGCGGCCCAGGATGATGCCGCGGCCGGGATAGGAGTTGTTGCGCAGTTCCTCTGCGATGTTCAAAATCTTCATATATAAACCTCTCAAATGTGGGGTGTCAGTTGATGATGTGGACGATGCGGCCTTCCACGCGGAGCTTTCCGGCGCAGAACAGTGCCACCGCCCGGGGCAAAATCTTCCACTCCGCCTGCTCCATTACCCGCCGCTGCAAAACCTCTGCTGTGTCCCCTTCCTCAATGGGAACCGCCTGCTGCAAGACAATGGGCCCGCCGTCACAGGCCTCGCTGACGAAGTGGACGGTGGCGCCGGTGACTTTCACGCCATAGGCCAGGGCGGCCTCGTGGACGTGGAGTCCGTAAAAGCCCTCGCCGCAGAAGGAGGGGATGAGGGCGGGATGGACGTTCAGGATGGCGTTGGGGTAGGCGTCGATGAGCTCCGGCGTCAGGATGTACATGAAGCCCGCCAGCACCACCAGACCGATGTCCAGCTCCTTCAGCTGCTGGGTCAGCGCCACCGTCATGGCCTGATTGGAGGCAAAGGCCTTCCGGTCGATGACGTAGCCGGGGATGCCCGCTTTTTTCGCCCGTTCCAGCGCAAAGGCGTCCGGGGAGGAGGAGATGACGGCGGCAATCTGGCCGTCAGGGATCTCGCCCCGCCCCTGAGCGTCGATGAGCGCCTGCAAATTGGTGCCGCCGCCGGAGACCAGCACTGCGATGCGCACCATTACAGCTGTACCTCCACGCCGTCTTCGCCGTTGACCACGGAGCCGATGAGATAAGCGGTCTCGCCAGCGGCCTTCAGGGCGGCGATGGCCTGGTCAGCCTGGGCGGCAGGGACAGCGGCGATCATGCCGATGCCCATGTTGAAGGTGTTGTACATATCCCGGACGGGGATGTTGCCGGTCTTCTGGATGATGTCAAAGATGCGGGGCATGGGGAAGGTGGACACGTCGATGCGAGCGGTCAGGCCAGGCTGCATCATACGGGGCACGTTCTCATAGAACCCGCCGCCGGTGATGTGGCTGATGGCGTGGACGTCCACACCGGCCGTGGCCAGCGCTTCGATGGCGCGGACATAGATGCGGGTAGGCACCAGCAGGGCTTCGCCCAGGGTGCAGCCCAGCTCGTCGCTGTGC
>CAKTHW010000112.1 GCA_934565425.1 uncultured Oscillospiraceae bacterium | reverse complement strand
CGCTGGAGCTGTTCGACCAGCTCATCGACCAGTTGGATGCGCTGTTGGCGGAGTAAGAGGAGCATGACAAGAAGCACTTGCTTCTCTCGCCTCCCTCAGTCGCCTTGCGGCGACAGCTCCCTCCATAAATGGAAGGAGCCTTTGGTGTGTGCGCTTTTCGGGTACTTCCACGGTCTTAGATAGCGCTTGCTTTCCACAAAAAACTGCCTCGGACGCTTCCGAGGCAGTTTTCCTATCAAAAGTGGTCAGGCCGCATCTGCGCCTTCGTCTTGGGCGGCGTCCAACACTTCCTGGGGCACGGTGATGGGGGCGACAGCATTGTAGTCGCTGCATTCGACCGTCACTCTGGCCTTGCTCACCTGGAAGTCCACCGCTTCGCTGCTCAGGCTGCCCAGGGCGTCGATCATCTTGCTCATCAGCTGGTTGACCATGCCGGACATATCCATCTCATAGCGCACCGGCAGGGCGGTCTTCTGGTCGATCCACACGGACATGGGGATGCCGTCCAGCTCACTGAACAGGTCGGCCATGGTGCTGGTGTCAGCGGTGGAGAGCATGGAGGACACGTTGTCCCCCAGGGTATCCAGCATCTTACTGATGTCCTGGCCGGTGACCTTGCCGTCGTAGCGGATGGTGTTGTGGGAGCCGATGGCCTCCTTGCCGGCGGACTGGAAGGTGTTCAGCACATCCAGGTAGAGCTTGGCGCTGTCCATGGCGTTGTACTGTGCCAGGTCGGTCACGTCGATGATGGATCTGCTCCAACCGGCGTCCTCGTCGCCCAGGATGCCGCCGGACATCTTCATGTAGCTGACGTATTCATTGTCCTCCTGCACCAGGTACATGGTGGTGTCCATCTTACCCAGCATACCGGTATCCATAGTCATGTTCACTTCAGCGCTGAGGGGGTCCTGAGTGCAGGCTTCGTCCATCTTCATGGTCATAGAGGTGGTCTCGCCCTGGAGGTCAAAGGCCATGTCCATGGTCATGTGTAGACGGGCGCTCTTGGCCGTGACGATGTTCTCCTTGGCGGTTGCCCACAGCTCTTCCGGGCTGCGCTCGCCGCAGCCGATCAGCCAGACGCCAGCCAGCATGAGGGCGGCCAATAAAACCGCGATTCCTTTTTTCATGTTTTGTCTCCTTTTGCTATATCGTTTTTCCCTAGTCTCATTACTATACCATATGCATTAGAAAAATGCTATCGCGCAACAGGCTTTTTGGTAAAGCGCTTGACAAGTACGGACCGTTCGATATAATAAGGGTGTGGAAACCCAGAACAGTTGCCACAACAAGAAGCTAAGTAGCAAAGTGCAGTTATCGAGTATCTACACAATGCAGTAAGCCGTCTGGTCGGACAGACGGCTTACTTCTTTCTACGAGAGCGTACTTCGAAGACGATCGTGAGGATGAGCCCCACGATGCTCGCGATACTGCCCAGGTCGCTAAGTAACGTAGTACCAGCCTCCTTTCGGGAGGGATTTCCCGCAGGGCTGCGTACTCACCTCCAATCCGCCGGTGCGGGATTGCAGGCAACCGTCTGTGAACCGTTCCCGCCCAGGACAGGCAGGGCGGTGGGTTTCCACAGTTCGTATGATAACAGATTTGGTTGGATGTTTCAATCAAAACCCCGAATAAACGACAAAAAGGACGCTGGCACGCCAGCGTCCTTTTGATTGTCATGTTGACTGGGGAAAGAAAGAATTATTTCTTGTTGGACTTTCTCCAGATCTTCATCTTTTCAGCTTCGGCGATCAGTTCGTCCTGGAACTGGGGATGAGCGATGCTGATCAGCGCTTCAGCTCTCTGCCAGGTGGCCAGACCCTTCAGGTTGACGATGCCGTTTTCGGTGACGATGTACTGACCCTGAGAACGGGTGCAGGTGGGAGCGGTGCCAAGTGCCAGGGTGGGACGGATCTTGCTCTTGAGGGTGCCGTCCTTGCCCTTCATGGCGGAGGTCATGCAGATGAAGCTCTTGCCGCCGGGGGACAGGTATGCGCCCATAACGAAGTCCATCTGGCCGCCTGCACCGGAGATTTGACGGATGCCGGAGGTCTCAGCACTGATCTGACCGTACAGGTCGATGTCAACGGCGCTGTTGATGGAGATGAAGTTGCTGATGGAGGAGATGGTGTAGATGTCGTTGACGTAGTCAACGGGAGCACACATACATTCGGGGTTGTCGTTGATGAAATCATACAGCATCTGGGTGCCGGCGCCGAAGGCATAGACCTGACGGCCGGGATCCAGTTCCTTGTACTTGCCGGTGATCTTGCCGGCCTGGGTCAGCTTCACGAAAGCGTCAACGTACATTTCGGTGTGCACGCCCAGATCCTTCAGGTCAGACTGAGCGATGACGGCGCCGATGGTGTTGGGCACACCGCCGATGCCCAGCTGCAGGCAGGCGTGGTTGGGGATGAGGGGCACGACCAGGTTGGCCATTGCCAGTTCGTCCGCAGTGGGTTCGCCGCCGGCGGGGAGCTGTGCCATGGGAGGATTGTCGCCTTCCACGATCTTGGTGACCTGAGAGATATGGATGCCAGTGTGATAGCCGCCCAGGCAGCGAGGCATATTCTCATTGACTTCGATGATGATCTCTTCTGCGCGGTTGCAGATCTCGATCAGGTGGGAAGCGTTGGGGCCAAAGTTGAAGTAACCGTGTTCATCCATGGGTGCGCACTGTGCGAAGAAAACGCGGTCAGGATAGGGGGTCTCACGGCAGTACTTAGGCACTTCAGAGTAACGGACGGGCGCATAGAAGCAGAAGCCGCGGTCGATCATCTTACGTTCGATGCCGGACATATGCCAGCTGTTCCAGGTGAAGTGATCCTTTGCGTTCTCCATGTCGAACATTTCGGGCTTCCACATCAGGATGCCGCCCCGGAACTGCACGTCATGCAGGGTCTTCAGGTGCTCTGCCATAGCGTGGTCGCAGGCCTTGGGGGTGTTGCTCACCCAGCCCCATGCGACCCAGTCGCCATCATGGACGCACTTGACGGCTTCTTCGGGGGTCGTCAGCTTGCTCTGATACAATGCTTTGTAATCCATAAATTATAATCCTCCTATTTTGGTAAGTCGAAATTACCGGTTTGAAATGAGACAGCGATGGGGGGATGGGAGACACCCTTGCTGCTGTCTGATGCATAACATAACCATATCCCAACTCATTATAATACATTTTGCGCAAATGGGAAAGAGGAATTGATACATTTTTCACAATTTTTTCGTGAGAACCGACTGGGATTTCTCCGTAAGGGCAGAGAGGGAAGCGGGGAAGCTGTTTTTTCTGGCAAATACCGACAAAATTCTGGATTCGTACGGAAAAATATGTTATACTGTTAGAAACTCAATTTGGTGCGTGAAATCAGTTCAGACGGCAATCCTAAGACAGAGAGCGGGGCAGGGAGCCGGAGGACGGCTCCTGAGAGCGCGGTCTGTCGTGTGACAGAGCGGCGTGGAGAAAGCGCTGCACAGGGAAAGGGGAATTTGGATCCCATGAGACAATTTATGCTGTCGGGAAAGGAATATTTTGACGAGCTGCCCCAGCCAGCGCTCTTGGTACAAGACCATCGTCTGCGCTACTTCAACCACGCGGCGGAGCGGTCGTTCTGGCCGGTGGTGCTGGAGGAGGATGGCCCGCTGCCCCCGGAGCTGGCGCTGGAGGTGGAGGGTGCTGTGACGCTGCGGGAACAGGGCTGGATCTGTGAGAAGCGGGTGCTGTCAGAGGGGACTCTGTATGTGCTGCATCCGGCGGTGGACGACGGAGAAGCCTACGAGGTGCTGCTGGAGCGGTTGTCCGGACGCAGTACCGCACAGCTCCAACAGCTCAGCCGCATCCTCCGCGAGCTGGAAATGCAGCTGGTGGAGACGGAACGGCTGCGCGCCGAACCGATGCTGGCGCAGCTGCGTCAGATCTACGCCAGGATGCTGCGTACCGACCAGAACATCAGCTGCTTCTGTCAGCTGGCGCCGGGGCAGGCGGATGCGAATTTCCCCCTGCGGGTGCTGGATGTGGCGGGGCTGTGCCGCGAGGTGGTGCGGCAGTGCGACTATCTGCTGGAGACGGCGGGGATCACCTTGGTCTATGAGGAACAGGTGAGCAGTGTGCTGGTGCGGGGCAACGAGAAGCTCATCCTGCATCTGCTCTACAATCTGCTCAGCAACAGCGCCAAGAGCTATCACCGGGAACCAGGCGTCATCACCCTCCGGGTGGAGCTGGTGGAGAAGAATGTCATGATCGTCGTGGACGACGCCGGCAGCGGCATCCAACCGACCATCCTGCGCACGGTCTTCGACC
>CAKTHW010000111.1 GCA_934565425.1 uncultured Oscillospiraceae bacterium | reverse complement strand
CCCCTACCTGGCCTTCGCCGCTCTCATCTACGCCGGTCTCCACGGCATCGAGTGGGAGCTGCCCCTGCCGGAACCGGCGGACGTGAACCTGCACACCGCGCCGCCGGAGGTGCTGGAGCAGTATCAGAAGCTGCCCACCACCCTGGCGTCCGCTCAGTGCATGATGGTGTTCAGCGAATTTGTGCAGGAGCATTTCCCCAAGGAGCTCATCTCCGCTTATTGCAGTCAAGTGTAAAGCCTATGGATAACATCTTATAAAGGAGGGAGCCCCTTGGTTTTTCGTGAACGTACCTACAGCGTTCTCTTAGTATCCGCTTCCGGCAGCTTCCTCACTTCCCTGCAACCCATGCTCCCTATGACGGAATACTGGCCGGTGACCACCGTCACCAGCATCAGCAGCGCCAGACGAGCGCTGGTAGAGAAGACTTATGACCTCATCATCATCAACACCCCCCTGCGGGACGAATTCGGCACCCGCTTCGCCATCGACGTCAGCGCCAAGAGCAGCGCCATCGTGCTCCTGTTCGTGAAGAATGACCGCTACCCGGAAGTGTACGGCAAGGTCATGGAGCACGGCGTCCTGGCGGTCTCCAAACCCACCTCCACCCAGATGGTGGCTCAGTCCCTGCGGGTCATGTGTACCATGCGGGAACGGCTGCGGATGATGGAGGCGAAACAGGCCACGGTGGAAGACAAGATTTCGGAAATCCGATTGTTCAACCGGGCCAAGTGGCTGCTCATTGAGCACGAGGGCATCTCTGAGGCCGACGCCCAGCATCGGTTGGAGAAGCAGGCCATGGACAGCCGGGTCTCCAAGAAAAAAGTGGCAGAGGAGATCATCAAAATCTATGCGTGAGCGTCTGGAATGGACGATTCAGGAGGAGAAATTTATGAAAGAACTTCACGAAGAGTGCGGCGTCTTTGGCGTCTACGCCCCGGAGACCACCTCGGTGGCCAGCACCACCTATTACGGCCTCTACTCCCTCCAGCACCGGGGGCAGGAGAGCTGCGGCATCGTGGTCTGTGACGACGGACTCTTCTACTCCCACAAGGATCTGGGACTCATCAGTGACGTGCTCACCAAGGACGTCATGAACCACTTCCCCGACGGCACCATGGCGGTGGGTCACGTGCGCTACGGCACCACCGGCGCCAACAACCGGAACAACTGCCAGCCCATCCAGGTCAACCACCAGAAGGGCAAGCTGGCGTTGGCGCACAACGGCAACCTGAGCAACGCCTTCCAGCTGCGCAGTGAGTTGGAGCTGAACGGCGCCATCTTCCACTCCACCAGCGACACGGAGATCATCGCTTACATCGTCACCCAGGAACGCCTGAAGACCCCCTCCATCGAGGACGCGCTGTGTCAGGCCATGCACCGGCTGGAGGGCGCCTTCTCCCTGGTGCTCATGTCTGCCACCAAGCTGCTGGCGGCTCGTGACCCCCACGGCTTCCGCCCACTCTGTTACGGTCAGACGGCGGATGGCACCTATGTGGTGGCGTCCGAGAGCTGCGCCCTCACCGCTGCTGGAGCGCATATGATCCGAGACTTAAAGCCCGGTGAGATTTTGGTGTTCGACGAGCGGGGCGTCCACTCCAACCAGTGCCACTGCGGCACCGCACCCCGCACTCCCTGCATCTTTGAGTACATCTATTTCGCCCGTCCTGACTCCATCATCGACCAAGTCTCCGTCCACGCCGCCCGGCTCCGTGCCGGTGCCATTTTGGCCAAGGAGCACCCGGTGGACGCCGACGTGGTGGTGGGCGTGCCCGACTCCGGGTTGGACGCCGCTTTGGGCTACGCCCAGGCGTCCGGCATCCCCTACGGCATGGGCTTCATCAAGAACAAGTACATCGGCCGCACCTTCATCTCCCCCGGTCAGGATCAGCGCATCGACCAGGTGCGTATCAAGCTCAACCCCATCCCGGAGACGGTGCAGGGCAAGCGGGTGGTCTTGATTGACGACTCCATCGTCCGCGGCACCACCAGCGGGCAGATTATTGGGCTGCTGCGGGACGCAGGCGCGAAAGAAGTGCACATGCGGGTCTCCGCGCCGCCCTTCCTGAACCCCTGCTACTACGGCACCGACATCGACTCCCGCGACCATCTCATCGCCTGTCACCGGACCATTCCGGAGATCGCCGACATCATCGGCGCGGACAGCCTGGGCTACCTGCCCACCAAAGACCTGTGCCACCTGATCGGCGACGGCCATTTCTGCTCCGCCTGCTTCGACGGCAACTATCCCACCACTGTCCCGGAGAGCACCCAGAAGGATCGCTTCGAACGTCCTCTGTCCGCCCGGAACAAGGAGAAAAACTGACCCCAAACCACCTGCACCCGTCCCCCTGCGCAGCGCTGCCGGAGGGCGGGTGTTTTGCAGGTTTGAGGCGTTTTGAAGGATGGTTTTGAAAAAAGAAAAAACTTTCGTAAATTTTCTTTCCGAAACCGCCCTCTATGCAAGGCGGACACATTGAATATTGCAGGCGGCTATACTATAATAAATGGAATGAACACAGACTGACCACCCTCTGTCCGGGTGGCAGTTTTCGCCTTGATCCTATTTTTGAAGAGCAAAGGAGCGTTTCGCAAATGATCTACACAACCGAAGTGAGTAATATGTGTCCCGTCGCCAAAGGGGCTTACCACGGCCCCGCACCCATCCCCGAAGAGGGTAAGTGGGTGCAGGCCATGCAGCTGACCGACATCTCCGGTCTCACCCATGGCATCGGCTGGTGCGCTCCCCAGCAGGGCGCTTGCAAGCTGACCCTGAACGTGAAGGACGGTGTCATTGAGGAAGCCCTGGTGGAGACCATCGGCTGCTCCGGCATGACCCACTCCGCCGCCATGGCGTCCGAGATCCTCATCGGCAAGACCCTCCTGGAGGCGCTGAACACCGACCTGGTGTGTGACGCCATCAACACCGCCATGCGGGAGCTGTTTTTGCAGATCGTCTACGGCCGCACCCAGACCGCGTTCTCCGAGGGTGGTCTGCCCATCGGCGCTTCCATGGAGGATCTGGGCAAGGGTCTGCGCAGCCAGGTGGGCACCATGTTCGCCACCAAGGAGAAGGGCCCCCGTTATCTGGAGCTGGCTGAGGGCTACGTGACCCGTCTGGCGCTGAACGAGGATCGCGAGATCATCGGTTATGAATTCATCCACCTCGGCAAGATGATGGACATGATCAAAAACGGCACCGCTCCCGCAGAGGCCATGGAGAAGGCCACCGGCACCTATGGCCAGTTCGCGGAAGCTGCCCAGTACATCGACCCGAGAAAGGAATAAGGTGAGCGACTATGGCACTGTTTGAAAGCTACGAAAGACGTATCGACAAAATCAACGGCGTTCTGGCCGAATACGGCATCGGTTCTATCGAGGAATGCCGCACCATCTGCAACGATCTGGGCTTCGACCCCTACGAGATCGTCAAGGGCATCCAGCCCATCTGCTTTGAGAACGCCTGCTGGGCCTACACCATGGGCGCTGCCATCGCCGTGAAGAAGGGCGTCAAGACCGCCGCAGACGCCGCCGCCGCCATCGGCATCGGCCTCCAGGCCTTCTGCATCCCTGGTTCCGTAGCAGACGACCGGAAGGTCGGTCTGGGGCACGGCAATCTGGGCGCTATGCTGCTTCGGGACGAGACCAAATGCTTCGCCTTCCTGGCCGGTCACGAGTCCTTCGCCGCCGCAGAAGGCGCCATCGGCATCGCCCGCAACGCCAACAAGGCCCGACAGGAGCCCCTGCGGGTCATCCTGAACGGCCTGGGCAAGGACGCTGCTCAGATCATCTCCCGCATCAACGGCTTCACCTACGTACAGACCAAGTTCGACTACCACACCGGCGAGCTCCACGTGGTCAAGGAGACCCCCTACTCCAAGGGCGAGCGGGCTGCTGTCAAGTGCTACGGCGCAGACGACGTGCGGGAAGGCGTGGCCATCATGCACCACGAGGGCGTGGACGTGTCCATCACCGGCAACTCCACCAATCCCACCCGCTTCCAGCACCCGGTGGCAGGCACCTACAAAAAGGAATGCATCGAGCAGGGCAAGAAGTACTTCTCCGTGGCCTCCGGCGGCGGCACCGGCCGTACCCTGCATCCGGACAACATGGCCGCCGGCCCCGCTTCCTACGGCATGACCGACACCATGGGTCGTATGCACTCTGACGCCCAGTTCGCAGGCTCCTCCTCCGTCCCCGCACACGTGGAGATGATGGGCTTCCTGGGTATGGGCAACAATCCTATGGTCGGGGCTACTGTGGCTGTTGCTGTTGCCGTGGCCGAGGGTCTCAGC
>CAKTHW010000110.1 GCA_934565425.1 uncultured Oscillospiraceae bacterium | reverse complement strand
TGTACACCTTGGGTTGCGTATTGTCCTTCTTTTTTACTCCTGTTGCACTTCAGATTGTAATCTGTCCAGCTCCCTTTGCACAAGGGAGCCGATCAAATACAACCGAATCACAAACAGTTACACCCCCACAAATTGACACACAGCCGAAATCAAGGTATACTTATAAAGAATGTAAATTTACCATTGGAATCGCAGGAAAGACCTATGATACGCTTTACCAACGTCAACAAAATATACGACAACGGCACCCACGCCATCAAAGGCGTCTCCTTCCTGGTGGACAACGGGGAGTTCGTCTTCCTGGTCGGCCCCTCCGGCTCCGGCAAGTCCACCATCCTGAAATTGCTCACCGCCGAGGAACCCATCACCCGTGGCAGCGCCGTCATCGACGGCTTCGACCTGCGCCACATCCAGCCCAGCCGCATCCCCCTGCTCCGTCGCCGGGTGGGGGTGGTGTACCAGGACTTCCGGCTCATCAAGAACAAGACCGTGGAGGAAAACCTGGAGTTTGCCATGCGGGTCATCAACGCTCCCCGGAAGACCATCCCCGAGCGGGTCCGCTACGTCCTGGACTTGGTGGGGCTGGTGGAGAAAAAGGGTTGCTTCCCCACGGAGCTCTCCGGCGGGGAACAGCAGCGGGTGGCCATCGCCCGGGCGCTCATCAATAACCCCAGCACCATCGTGGCCGACGAGCCCACCGGCAACCTGGACCCGGAGCGGAGCCTGGAGATCATGATGCTCTTAGAGCGCATCAACCAGCTGGGCACCACCATCCTGGTGGTCACCCACGAGCGGCAGCTGGTCAATCAGTTCAATAAGCGGGTGATCTACCTGGAAGAGGGGAAGATCGTCAGCGACCAAGAAAACGGGTGTTACGACATATGACGAGAACCAACGCCGGATATTACATCAAAGAGGGCTTCCGCGGCCTGCGCAGCCACGGCTTCTTCACCTTCGCCGCCATCGGCATCATCGCCGCCTGCCTCATCATCACCGGCAGCATCGCCCTGGTGGCAGTCAACTTAAATCACAACCTGAACCAGCTCATGGAGGAGAACGAGATCTTGGCCTACGTGGACGAGACCTATTCCACCAAACAGACCAAAGCCCTCCAAACGGAGCTGTCCCGCCTGGATAACATCGCCTCCTGCCAGTTCATCAGCAAGGAGGAGGCCATGGACAGCTACCTGGACGGTCTGGAGGACGACGCCCTCTACGCCGACCTGCCCGCCTCCGTCCTGCGGGATCGCTACGCCCTACAGGTCACTGACATCACCCAGCTGACCACCACCATCGCAGAGGTGGAGCAGGTGAAGGGGGTGGTCAAGGTCTCGGCGGCTTTGGACGTGGCCAACGGGTTCGTCACCGTCCGCAACGTAGCCGTGGGCGTCACCGTCGTCCTGCTCAGCGTCCTCCTGGTGGTCTCCTTCTTCATCATCTCCAACGCCATCAAGATGGCCATGGCGCGGCGAGAGGAGGAAATTGCCATCATGAAGATGGTGGGCGCCACCAACGCCTTCGTCCGCTGGCCCTTCGTGGTGGAGGGTCTCGTGTTGGGCATCGCCAGCGCCATCGTGGCCAGCGCCCTCCAGTGGGGCATCTACTCCCTCATGACCCAGGCCGTCAACCACTACAGCCATATCCGCCTGGTCAGCATCCTGCCCTACCAGACCCTGGCACTGCCCGTGTCCCTGGTCTACCTGGGCATCGGCCTGCTGGTGGGCGTGTGCGGCAGCCTCATCACCATCCGAAAATTCCTACGAGTTTGACATAGCAAGGAGAAATCGACCTATGGGTAGCATCACACATGGTACCAAACCGAAAAAACAACCCCACCAGGGCCGGAGCAAAGCCGTCCGTGTCCTAGCCATCCTGTTGGCGCTGCTGTTGCTGGTGCCGCTGGTCATGCAGATCGTCCAGGTGTCCTCCTACGCGGTCACCCAGCAGGACATCGACAGCCTGTCCAGCCAGCAGGCCCAGTTGGAGGAGCAGAAAGGCAAGCTCCAGACCCAGCTGGACAAGCTGAGCAAGCAGGAGAACAGCGCTGCCGACCGGTGCAGCGTCCTCAACGACCAGATCGACCTGCTCAACCAGCAGGTGGACAACACCCGCGCCATGGTGGACGACTACACCAAGCAGATCAAGGCCAGCCAGAAGGAACTGAAGGCGGCCAAAGCGGAAGAGGAGAAGTACTATGACCTGTTCTGCCAGCGGGTGCGGAACATGGAGGAGAACGGCTCCACGTCCTATTGGCAGATCCTGTTCGGTGCGTCCGACTTCTCCGACCTGCTGGATCGTGCGTCCTTCGTCAGCAGCGTCATGGAGTACGACAACGACGTGCTGGACGGCCTGGAGCAGGCCCGGCAAAAGGTGGACGCCACCACCCAGGCGCTGCAAGAGAAAAAATCCAGTAAGGAGAAGGCACTGAGCAAGCTGGAAGCCCAGCAGCAGGAGATCAACACCACCGCCAAAGAGGCGGAGGCAGCTCTGAAAGAGGTGCGGGACAACCGGAAGACCTACAGCGCCCAGCTCAGCCAGATGAACGCCCAGACCGAGGACCTGGCTCAGGAGATCGTCACCGCCAAATCCGCCTACGCAGCGGAGCAGAAGGCGGCTGCCGAGGAAGCCAAACGCCAGCAGAAAGCGGCGGAAGCGGAGCAGAAACGGCAGGAAGAGGCGGCCAGAAGGGAACAGGAAAACCAGCAGAAGCCCTCCCAAACGGACAAGAACCAGAACAAGAACAACAATAACAACAAGAACGACCAGCAGAAACCCTCCAAGGAGGAACCGAAAAAGGAACCCACCAAGGAGCCGGAAAAGCAGCCCGAACAGAAACCGGAGGAGACCAAACCCTCCAAACCCAGCGTCAGCGGTGCCGCCGTGGCCAATTACGCCATGAAATTCATCGGCGGCAAATACGTCTGGGGCGGCGCCAACCTGGCCACCGGTGTGGATTGCTCCGGCTTCGTCATGTGCGTCTACCAGCACTTCGGCTACTCCTTGCCCCACTACTCCGAGTCCCTGGCCGGCTGCGGACGGGGGGTCAGCTACGCCAACGCCCAGCCCGGTGACATCATCTGCTACCGGGGCCACTGCGGCATCTACATCGGCGGCGGCATGATGGTCAACGCCCTGGGTGCCAAGTACGGCATCGTGGTCAACCAGGTCAATACCAGCCGACTGACCGCCGTGCGGCGCATCGTGTGAGAAAAAAGAGAGCTTCCATCGGAAGCTCTCTTTTCTGTTCTGTGCTGCCCACGGAAGGGAGCCAGCACGCGAAAATCTGCACTTGTCCCAGGCTCCTTTGCGTAAAGGGAGCTGTCAGCGCAGCTGACTGAGGGATTGCCGGACTCGTACCACAAAAGGGAAGTGGCATCAGGCTTCCGGCATAGGAGGTCTCGGCGACAGATGATACACCCCCGCCGTGGTCACGCACGGCTGACCGGGCTGCTGCCATGCTTCCGCCGCACAGTAGGCCAGCGTCCTGCCTACCCTTTGCAGGGTCACTTTCACATACAGCGTTTTCCCCAGCTGCACCGGCTGTAGATAGGAGGTCTGCAAGGACACCGTGACGATGATGGGATGGTCGGTGCTGTAGCAGTCGATGGCGCTGCCCTGGGCGCAGTCCAGCATGGCAGCCACAATGCCGCCGTGCCCCTTCCCGTGGGGGTTGCCGAACCGGGGCTCCATGTCGAAGGCGTAGGTGATGGTGCGATTCTCCCAGTCGCAGGAGACGAAATTAGGCGGGATCTGCCCGTCGAAATCGTTGGGGTTTGCGTGGGTCAGATGCTCCCGCACGTACTGGAACCGTTCCTCGATCTGCTGATTTCTCTCTTGTACCGTCATGAAGTTTGCCTCGCTTTATCTAGTCTGTTCGATAAAAAATTGGCGTCCCAGACGCCGCTATTTGGATTCATTATAGCACACCGTTAGGGAAAAGAAAAGGAAAGAAACCCACCCTTTTCAGGGCGGACTATTGTATTTATCTACAAAAGACGATATAATGAAACACATGAGTTCGCAGCGTCAAACCGGTGAAAAATGACCACAACTGGGTCAAAACCGACCCATTCACCGGCCGAACACAGACGCAATATCCAAGTCCGCCGCACAGAAACAACGCAACCGGCGAGGAAGCAGAGGGATATGATTATGATGAAATATGTATTGGTCATTGGGGACGGCATGGCCGACAACCCCGTACCCGAACTGGGCAATAAGACCCCCCTTCAAGTAGTCCGCAAGGACGCCATCGACCAGCTGGCACGGAAAGGCACCGTCGGCAGCGTCGTCAACTGCCCCAAGGGTCTCCCCGCCGGCAGCGACCCCGCCATCCTGTCCATCTTCGGCAACGACCCCTGGAAGTGCTACACCGGCCGCTCCCCCCTGGAAGCTGCCGCCAC
>CAKTHW010000109.1 GCA_934565425.1 uncultured Oscillospiraceae bacterium | reverse complement strand
CAGCATACTGAAGAACGCCTTGCCCAGCGCCTGGAGGGTGGTGATGAGAATGATGCACACGGCCGCCACTGGGAAATGAACTGCAATCTTCCGCAGGGCGGGGATCCCGATGGCCAGCATATCCTCAGAGGGGCTGAACATTCCCAGCAGAACCTGAGGGAACAGCTCGAACAGCAGCATTCCCACCAGCATAAAACACATGGCATAGCGGATGCCCAGCTTGATGGTCTTGATGACCCGTGCCTTCTTCCGTGCGCCGTAGTTGTAGGCGATGATGGGCACCAGGGCGTTGTTCATGCCAAAGACAGGCATGAAGAAAAAGGATTGCAGTTTGAAATAAGCGCCAAAGACTGCCACAGCGGTGGTGGTGAAGCTGACCAGGATCAGATCCATGCCGAAGGTCATGACGCTGCCGAGGGCAGACATGATGATGGACGGGATGCCTACCGCGTAGATGTGGCCGATGATCTTCGGGTTTGGCCGGAAGATCTCTTTCAAATGCACCTGGATCTCTGGGTTCTTCTTGGCGTTCAGGATGATGCCCAGGATGCCAGCCACCCACTGCCCGATGACAGTGGCAGCGGCAGCACCTGCCACCCCCATTTCAGGGAAGGGGCCGATGCCGAAGATCATCAGCGGATCTAAGATGATGTTGGTGATCGCGCCGGCAAGCTGGGTGAACATACTGTAGATGGTGCGGCCGGTGCCCTGCATGAGCCGCTCGAAGGTGATCTCCACATAGATGCCCAAGCTGAAGCAGCAGCAGATGCGCAGGTATGTGACACCATCGTTGACGATCTGCAGATTCTCGCTGACCTGCACCATGTAGAAGGGGCGCGCCACAAAGAGGCCAATGAGGATGCTGACAACAAAGCTGCACAGGGCTAAGAAGACGCCATTGGCGGCAGCTTGATTGGCCTTTGTGAAATTCTTCTCCCCCAGCGCTTTGGACAGGGTGGCGTTGATGCCCACGCCGGTGCCCACGCCCAAGGCGATCATGATGGTCTGAATGGGGAAGGCCAAGGATTATAACAAGCCTGAACCAGCATGGAGATGATGAGGGGGAGCGCCATGGTGATGAGCAATTTGTTCTCATCCATGACCCCCATCTTGTTCTCCTGGGGCAGGTTCTTCTCTTGTTCCATAGGGAAATCCCTCCTTATTTCATCTTTCTATCACTCATAGATGGTCATTATACTACACTTTATGTACACTATCAATCCATAAGTTGCACAAGGTTTCTGATTCCATCCGTATTTGACCGTTTTTTCAACCCAAAATGCGAAAAGGGGAAGGAAACCTTGTCTTCGGTCTCCTTCCCTTTCCTTGTGTCTCAAATTATCCCTGGATGAGCCGCAGCAGCTCCTCCGCGGTGTCGGCAAACTGTTTGGCGCCCCGTTCCACCAGCAGCTCCCGATCCCGGAAGCCCCAGGTGACCGAGATGCAGTCCAGCCCGGCGTTGGCCGCGGTGGCCAAATCCACCTCGGAGTCGCCCACATACACCGCCTTTTTGCCCGTCTGCGCCAGCTGCGCGATGGCGTAATCCACCATGTCCCGCTCCGGCTTCCGGCGCAGGCCTTCCTTCTCGCCCAGGCCGAAGGTGATCTCCGGGAACCACTGCTCCACCAGCATCTGCACGGAGGAATCCGGCTTGTTGGACACCACCGCCATGGGGACGCCCTGCTGGCTCAGGGTGCGGATGAGCTGCTGGACGCCGGGATACGGTGCCGTTTTGATCTGGTTGTGGGCCTTGTACCAGGTCTGCATGGTCTCGTAAGCCTGCTCGAATTTGGGATTGGCCTCCCCGTCCGGCACCGCCTGGAGCATCAGGTTGCGGATGCCGTTGCCCACGAACTGACGGATCTCTTCCCGGGTGCGGGGTGGTGCTCCGATGGTGGACAGAGCGTAGTTGCAGCTGTCCATCAGGTCGTCCAAGGTATCCAACAGGGTGCCGTCCATGTCAAAAATGACTACATCATAAGCCATAATCATGCCTCCAAAGTTCATTCTTCGGAAGCATTATAGCAGACCGGCCGCCTGTCCGCAACCTGCCTAGAGGAGTTTCTCCCGCAGGTGCTGGACGGCCTTGCGCTCGATGCGGCTGACCTGCACCTGGCTGACGCCGATGACCCGCGCCGTCCGCTCCTGGGTAAAGCCACGGTAGTAGCGCAGGACGATGACCATCCGCTCCCGCTGGGGCAGGCTGGCGATGGCGTCCCGGAGGGCGATCTGCTCCACCAGGCTCTCCTCCATCCCGCTGTCCCCCAGGGCGGACTCCAACGTCAGCCCCTCCGCCGTCTCCGCCTGGAGGGACGCCACCTGAGCGGTGGCGGTGTCAATGGAGGCGATGGTCTCAATCTCCAACCCGGTCTCCTGGGACAGCTCCCCCACCGTGGCGTCCCGTCCCAGCCGGGCACGCAAGCGCTCCCGTGCGGCGTAGAGTTTTCCCGCCTGCTCCTTGATGCTGCGGCTGACCTTGACGGCGCCATCGTCCCGCAGGAACCGGCGGATCTCCCCGGCGATCTTGGGGACGGCGTAGGTGGAGAAACAGGTGCCGTAGTCCGGGTCGAAGCCCTGGATGGCCTTCAAGAACCCGATGCACCCCAGCTGGAACAGGTCGTCCAACTCCACCCCTCGGCCGGTATACCGCTGGACGATGCTCCAGATGAGCCGGTCGTTGGTGTGGATGATCTCTTGACAGGCCTCCCGGTCGCCCTCCTTGGCCGCCGCCAGCAAATCCTTCTGTTCGGAGATCATTCGCCGTTCTTGGGCAGTCGGTGGGAGATTTTGCGGCGAAGGGTCAGGGTCGTTCCCTTTCCCGTCTGGGAACGGACTTTTAAGGAGTCCATAAAGCTCTCCATGATGGTGAACCCCATCCCGCTCCGTTCCGCCCCGCCAGTGGTGTACATAGGCTCCCGCGCTCGGTCTACGTCCAGGATGCCCACGCCCCAATCCCGGATGACGATCTCCAACAGGTTATTGGGGTAGATGCGCATCCGCAGCATCACCTTGCCCAGCTTGTCCGGGTAGGCGTGGACGATGGCGTTGGTGACCCCTTCGGAGACCACCGTTTTGATGTCCCCCAGCACCTCCAGGGTGTGATCCATCTGAGCGGCAAAGCAGGCGGCTGCCGCTCGGGCGAAGCCTTCGTTGGCACTCCGGCTCAAAAACTCCACTTTTGCCTCGTTGATGGGTTTCATATGTACTCACTCCTTCCTTTCAAAGGCCATGGGGATGATCTTATGCAGTCCCGCCGCCTGTAGCATCCGCCCAGCCTGTCCCGGCACGCCGACAACCTCAAACTGTCCCTCCGTCTCCCGCATCCGCCGGTAGGCCCGGAGCAGGACGGCAATGCCGGAGGAATCCATGAAGGTCACGCCGGACAGGTCTAGGGTCAGGGCGCTGGGGCAGTACAGCTCTACCTTCCGTTCCAGCTCCTGCATCAGCTCCTTTGCCCGGTGGTGGTCTACTTCCCCGCTCATTTGTATCATCAGCTTTCGTCCAGTTATCGTACAGTTTAGTGGCATCACGTCTCGTCTCGCTTTCGTTCCATCCAGTGGGTGTCCACTGGAAAAAAATCACCTCATACCCGAAGGGTATAAGGTGATTATAGTGGATAAGACTGTTAAATTTTATCAAATTCCGTCAGGGACGCAAAACTTTTCTCAGCCCAGGTCTGCCAGAGAGCTTTCCAGCTGCTGGATTTCCTTCTGCGCCTTGGCCATGTTGTCCCGCTCCCGCTGGATGACGTCCTCGGGTGCCTTGGCCAGGAACTTCTCGTTGGACAGCTTCTTTTCGCTGCCGCCCAGGTACTTCTTCTTCTTCTCCAGCTCCTTGCTCAGGCGCTTGCGCTCGGCAGCCAGGTCCACCAGCTCAGCCAGGGGGATATACAGCTTGGCGTCGGCGGTGACCACGCTGACCAGGCCATTCAGGTCGGTGGGCACTTCGTCGGTGATGGTCACGTCAGTGGTGAAGGCCAGGCGCTGAATGAAGGGGATGCCCAGCTGGAAGACGGCAGGCTGGTCAGTGGTGATGCGCAGCTCGGCCTTCCGAGAGGGAACCACATTCATCTCGGCGCGGCGGGCACGGATGCCCTTGATGGCGGCCATGATCTTTTCCATTGCTTCCGCGTCCTCGGGGAACTGGAAGGCTTCCTGGACCACAGGCCAATCCTGGAGCATGAGGAAGTCGCCGTCATGGGGCAGTGCCTGCCAGATCTCTTCGGAGATAAAGGGCATGAAGGGATGCAGCATCTTGAGGATGTCGGTCAGGACGTAGCACAGCACCTGCTGAGCCTGTTCCTTGGCCGCCTGATCCTCACCGGACAGACGGGACTTGGTCAGCTCGATATACCAGTCGCAATAGGTGTCCCAGATGAAGTCGTACAGCTTCTGTGCGGCCACGCCCAGCTCGTAGTGTTCCATATTGGTGGTCACTTCGCCGATGACGTTGTTGAGCTTGTGCAGGATCCACTTGTCCTCCAGCTCCAGCTTTTCCGGCAGCTTGCAC
>CAKTHW010000108.1 GCA_934565425.1 uncultured Oscillospiraceae bacterium | reverse complement strand
GCCCATCACCGCCGGCGGCGCCACCCTGCTGGTGCCCATTTTGGCAGGTCTGGCCGCCTTCACCCTCTGCCTGAGCCAGAACAAGATGAACCCCCTCCAGGCAGAGCAGGGCATGGCCGGCCAGCTGAGCACCACCATCCTGTCAGTGGGCATCGCCCTCTTCCTGGGCTTCTTCGTCCCCGCCGGCGTAGGTCTGTACTGGATCTTCTCTAACCTCTTCACCATCCTCCAGCAGTTCCTGCTGAACATCATCATCGACCCCAAAAAGCACATCGACTACGAGGCGCTGGAGGAGAGCAAAAAAGCCCTGGCCGAACTGGACAGCCTGGGCGGCAAAAAGAAGCCCTTCTCCCACGACCCCAACGCCAAGCGGGAAAAAACGGACTACAAGCGCTTCTTCTCCATTGTCAACAAGCACATCGTGTTCTACTCGGAAAAGAGCGGCTTCTACAAGTACTTCCAGGACACCATTGAATACTTGCTGGCCCACTCCAACGTGACCATCCACTACATCACCAGCGACCCGGACGACCAGATCTTCGCCCTGGCCGAGAAAGAACCCCGCATCAAACCCTATTACATCGGCGAAAAGCGGCTCATCACCCTGATGATGAAGATGGAAGCGGACATCGTCTGCATGACCATGCCGGACATCGAGACCTTCCACATCAAGCGCAGCTACATAAAAAAGGACATCGAGTACGTCTACCTGTTCCACGGCTTCGCCAGCACCCACATGGTGCTCCGGGAGACCGCTTTTGACCACTACGACACCATCTTCTGCTCCGGCCCCGTCCAGATGAAGGAGATCCGGGCACGGGAAGAACTGAAGGGTCTCCCCCCCAAGCGCCTCATCGACACCGGCTACGGCGTCATCGAGCACCTGCGCACCGCCTACGAGCAGATGGAGCAGGTGCACCACGACCGACCCCAGATCTTGATCGCCCCCTCCTGGCAGAAGGACAACATCCTGGAGTCCTGCATCGACCCGCTCCTGAGCCAGCTCCTGGCCGATGACCGGTACAACGTCATCGTCCGCCCCCACCCCGAATGGATCAAACGCTTCCCCCAGAAGCAGGAAGCCTTCGAACAGCGGCACCAGGCGGAGCTGGCGGCAGGCAAGTTCGAGTTCCAGACCGACTTCTCCTCCGGCGACACCGTGTACCAGTCCGACCTGGTCATCACCGACTGGTCCTCCATCGCCATGGAGTTCTCCTTCACCACCTGCAAGCCCTCCCTGTTCATCAACACCCCTATGAAGGTCATGAACCCCAACTATCGGGAGCTGAACCTGGAGCCGCTGGATCTTTCCCTGCGGGATCAGTTGGGACGGAGCGTGGAGCTG
Source organism: uncultured Oscillospiraceae bacterium (assembly GCA_934565425.1). Lineage (GTDB taxonomy): Bacteria > Bacillota > Clostridia > Oscillospirales > Oscillospiraceae > Onthomonas. The sequence goes on along the minus strand of CAKTHW010000108.1, from coordinate 3,376 downwards.
GACGCCGTGGGCAGCACCGCCGGACAGGCGGTAGCCGACCTGTTGGCGGACGCGGCAGGATACCAGGAGCGCATTGGCAAGCTAGTCTACGAATTGATGCCCAACTTCGGCCACAGCGGTGAGATCGGCGGCAAGTATCTCCTGCACTCCCTTCAGGAAAAGATCAAGAACCGGAAGGATTGATACCTGCCCCGCTTCCCAGCGAGATAGAGATAAAGGAGGCATGTTTCATGGTAACCTATAAAGAATTTGAGATCCTCAACTACCTGACACGGTTCCAGGGCAACACCAACGGCGCCTTCCTGGCCTACCTGGAGCAGCACCTGCACTACCCCGTCTTCAACTCCCCCAAAGAGACCTTGACCATCCTGGCCGAGCTGCAAAAGAAAGGGTACCTGGACGACCTGACCCTCACCGAGCTGGCGCTCCAGGAGCTGGAGCCCTACCGGGTGAAGAACGCGGTCCTCCTGGCGGCGGAGAGCGCAGAGCCCACCGCCCGCACCCTCCACACCATGCCCAAAGGGCTGTACAAGAAGAATGGCGAGACCCTCGTCGAACGCCTCATCCTCCAGCTTCAGGAGGTGGGCGTCCAGGACATCCACGTGGTGATGGGTTCCATGAAGGAGCAGTATTTCTTCCTGGAGGAGCAGTACGGCGTCACCCTGGACGTGACCCCTCGCCCCCGGAAGAACAGCGTCTGCTCCCTCTACGCCGTGGCAGACCAGCTGGATAACACCTACGTCTGCCCCTGTGACACCTACTTCCCCGACAACCCCTTCCACCCCTACGAGTACCGTGCCTTCCACGCCACCGTCCACCTGGACAACGCCGTCCAGGCCATGCTGGTGCGCAAGAACGACTCCGGCCGCATCACCCGCATCGACGGCGGCAACCAGGGCATGAGCGGCGAATGCCTCTCCGGCCACGCCTACTTCGACCGCACCTTCTCCACCCGCCTGCGCCGCTACCTGGAGAGCGAGATCGACAGCTTCGGCGCCGACACCCTCCCCTGGCAGTGCCTGGTGGACGGCCACATCGAGAATTTGGACCTCTACGTCCGTCCTTACCACGACGGCGCCATCCTCCCCTTCCGCTCCATCCAGAGCCTGGAGAACATCGACGGCCTGTTCGTGGACAACGCCAGCCGGAAGATCATGGAGAAGCTGTGCGACGTGCTCCACTGCCAGCCGGAGAACGTCCAGAACCTGACCATCCTGCCGGAGCGAGGCGAGAACCTGTACTTCGCCTTCACCGTCCGGGGACAGAATTACCTCTTCCGCTACCCCAGCCAGCCCAGTGCCACCGGCGCGCGGAAGAAGGAATACCGTGCCCAGCAGATGGCCATCGAGTCCGGTGTGGACACCCTGTGCGTCTATAGCGACGAGGAGGGCTGCAAGATCGCCCAGGTGGCGCCGGATATGCAGCCCCTGGACGACCTCTATGGCAAGGACTCGGAGTTCATGGCCGAGCTTGCCCGCACCATCCGCCTCTTCCACGACGCCGGCCGGAACATGACCGATTGGAAGGACTTCCTCACCGACCCCATCGCCGAGGCAGACCAGCTCCTGCTCCGCGCCGCCCCCACCAAGGGCGACCTGCTCCGTCGCTTCCGTCGAGAGCACACCCGTATCGTCCGCCTGTTCCAGTACACGGAGCGGGACGGCATCGACAAGGTCATGTGCCACAACAGCATCAGCCGGGACAGCTGCCTGTACACCGGAGACGGGGTGGATCTGATCCATTGGGAGCGCGCCGGTTTCGGCGACCCAGCCTATGATTTCGGCCAGCTCCTCAGCGAGTACGACCTGGACAGCCCCGCCATCGACGCCATCCTGGAAGCCTACCTGGGACGCCCTGTCACCGACCTGGAACGGCTGCACTGGACCGCCTATGTGGCCATCCACCACTGGTGCGCCTTCTGCTGGACCCTGTACCAGGAGAGCGTAGGCGAGGATACGGGCGAGAAAATGCTGCACTACTACCGCACCGCACGGCAGACCTTGGATTACGCCCTGCCCCGGTACGAAGCCTACTATAAAGTCCACTGAGCTTCCGACGGGAAACGGAAGCACCACACAAAAAGGAGTATTTGAAATGAAAAAAGCACTGAAACTCTGTGGCCTGACCACCTGCTGCGCCATCATGCTCTCCAGCTACGCCTGCGCCTATATCGACCCCTCCGTCATGACCTATACCATCCAGGCCATCGCCGGCGTGGTCATCGCTGTGGGCGCTGTGGCGGGCATCTATTGGCGGAAGGCCAAGAAGAAGGTCAACGAGAAGCTGGGTCTGGACGAGAACCGGCATAAGGAAGTGGAATCCGACGTCCTGGAGATCAAAGAGGACGACGTGGAACCCAACATCAACGTGACCTCCAGCGTGGAGGAACCGAAGGAATAAGCCCCCTGCGAGACGAGAAAGAGAGACGGTCGATCACGACCGTCTCTCTTTTTTTTATCGGTAGAAAAAGGGGGAGAACCCCCCGGTTCTCCCCCCCGCATGACAGCATTCCCAACGGAGCACCCCTCTCTTGCCCCTCAGAAACACACACACGATATTCTAAAACAGTGCCAGCGGCACAGAATATCCGATCGATGATCAGGAAGCCTTTCTTGCCACCATAGCCTCAGCCGCTCTGGTGTACTTCAGAGGCTCTTCGTCGCTCTGGCGGATGAATTCATCCCGCAGGCCACGTGCGTCCAGCATACCCTTCACTTCTGCCAGGCTCAGCTCATAATCCACGCCAGCGACCTTGGGGCCGTTCTGTGCGCCGATGAATACCACCAGCGCGTCCTGGTCGGCATCCTTGATGCCAGCGCTCATGGACTGGATCTCCTGGCTGACCTGCTGGCTGTACTTTCTGTTGGCTGCGCTCACTTCGAACACGTCCTGGAAGCCCATCATGTGGAAAGCGCTGGTCAGACCGTTCTGACGCACCACGCTGCTCAGCTCGTCGGACAGACCGGGAGCCAGCAGAGCCGTGACGCTGCGGCCATTGCCGATGCTGCGGATGACCTGATACAGGCTGCTCTGCTCCTGCGCGTTGTCCTGGGGACACAGTGCTGCGGGAGCGGACTGCTCTGCCTGAGGCGCGTCGATGCCCATCAGGGAGATGACCCACTGGGGCAGCCACTGGAATGCTTCCTTGCTCACCCGCTGATACGCCAGTGCGGCGACTTCTTCATAAACCTTACCCATAGCGGAAACCTTACCCGGCATCATAGTTCTTGCGTACAACATGTTAATCTCTCCTTATCGTATTTTTGTATGATGTTTGTTTGTTGATTTTGCCGAAACAGTTTGTTTCCGCCTTTTTGAAGTCTCCTTCATTTTTCTTGCAAACCTGTCATTTCGCCGTTTTGTGGTGGATTTTTCG
>CAKTHW010000107.1 GCA_934565425.1 uncultured Oscillospiraceae bacterium | reverse complement strand
CAGTTGGGAATCCGTTCACAACGAACTACCATGGTTATTATATACACTTTGTTACAAGTTTGTCAAGCAAAATACACGTAAATAGACAATGAATTTAGCGTTAAATTTGCAAAGTTCTAAAAAATTCACAAATGGGAGTTGGTGTCGGGAATTTTTGGCGGTCGGACAGGTGAAATTTCACAAAATCTGGGATGTAGATGGGTGCAAAATCGGGGAGATGATAGGGTCGGCTCACTTCACCTTGCCCGTGCCCTTCACGCCGGTGTAGGCGCTGTAGGCGGTGCCGTTGCCGGTACGGACGGTGCGCACCTTGTAGTAGTACTTTTTGCCCTTCTTCACCTTGCTGTCCACGTACTTCGTTTTGGTGGTGGTGGCGATCTTTTTGTAGCCCTTGGACTTCTGGGTAGAGCGATAAATTTCGTACTTGGTGGCGCCGGTGGCTTTCTTGTAGGTGATGGTCACTTTGCGCTTGCCGGCGGTGGTCTTCAGGCTGGTGGGGGCTTTGAGGGTCTTGAGGGTGAATTCGGCGTAGACCATGGTATCATCGATGTCCAGCATGGACTCCTCGTCCTCATCAAAGGGGACGTCGGTGATTCCAGCGCCCAGGACGTAGGTGCCAGCAGGGAACTTTTTGGTGTTTGCTTTAGTTTTGTACGTGAGGCCGTCTCCGAAAGTATAGTCAATCCAGACGGTATCCTCGGTCTTTTCGTTTACGATGGCCATTGCGGTGCAGAACAACATTTCGTCGTCCATGTCAGCGATGGTGATGCTGATGGGGATGGTCTCGCCCTTGTAGTAGACGGCCTTGTTCTTGGGCTTGTTGAGTTTCAGGTAGCCGGAGTCGGACAGGTCGAAGAGGGTGGGGGATGCAGCATCGGTGGTCTGAGTCAGGACGGCTGCCTGAGCGGCTTCCGCTGCCTGCGGGGTGGTGTCGGCAGCCAATGCCGGTCCGGCCATGGCAAAGGTCAGGACGCAGGTCAGCAGCAGCGCCAAGATTCGGTTCCAAGTTTTACGCATATCGAGTTCCTCCTTTTCGTTTTTTGCGTCAGTTTGGATGTCTTCACTATAGCATTTACAGGAAAGGCTGTCTATCCGGGAAGCCGGAAAAATTTCCTGCTGTTTTGAGTATAAAGAAAGGGAAGTCCCATATGTGGGACTTCCCTTGTGATTTTAGGTGATATTTTAATTAGCCCTTGACGATCTCGGCAGTATCCACCGCAGCGCCGCAGCGTTTAGAAAAACTGCCGGGGGTAGTTTTTTAGCGTAGGCCATGCCCGACTTACTCGGGCATGGTACATTTCAAAACTGCTAGGAAGAAAGTGACCACGGTGGACGGATCGACTAGGGCGATCAGCCCTTGACGATCTCGGCAGTATCCATTGCGATCATCAGCTCTTCGTTGGTGGGGATGACCAGGACCTTGACGGTAGCGCCTTCAGCGGTGACGTCGCGTTCTTCGCCGCGGAAGTCGTTCTTGGCCAGATCCATCTTGATGCCCATGTATTCCAGGCCTTCGACCATCTCAGCACGCAGGGAAGCGGAGTTTTCGCCCACGCCAGCGGTGAAGACGACAGCGTCCACGCCGCCCATAGCAGCTGCGTATGCGCCGATGTACTTCTTCACGTCATAGACGAACACGTCCTTGGCCAGCTGTGCCTGCTGGTTGCCTGCTTCGGCAGCGGTGTCCAGATCACGGAAGTCGGAGGAGACTTCGGAGATGCCCAGGACGCCGGACTTCTTGTTCAGAATGGTCATCATCTGGTTGATGTCCAGGTTGTACTTGTTCATGATGAATTCCATCACGCCTGCGTCCATATCGCCGGCGCGGGTGCCCATGGGCAGGCCAGCCAGGGGAGTCAGACCCATGGAGGTGTCGATGCACTTGCCGCCCTTGATGGCTGCGACGGAGGAGCCGTTGCCCAGATGGCAGGTGATGATCTTCAGGTCAGCGATGTCCTTGCCCAGCATAGCAGCAGCACGGGCAGAGACGAAACGATGAGAGGTGCCGTGGAAGCCATAGCGGCGGATCTTATCGTTCTTGTAGTATTCGTAGGGGATGGGATAGGTGTATGCCACGGGAGGCATGGTCTGGTGGAACGCAGTGTCGAACACAGCGACCTGGGGAACGCTGTCGCCCAGAGCGGCCTTGCAGGCGTTGATGCCGATGATGTTGGCAGGGTTGTGCAGGGGAGCCAGGGGGTTGCAGCCTTCGATGGCCTGCATGACTTCGTCAGTGATGAGGACGGAGGAGGCGAACGCTTCACCGCCATGGACCACGCGGTGGCCGACAGCGTCGATCTCGCTCATGGAGGCGATGACACCGTTTTCAGGATCGACCAGGGCGTTCAGGACCGCCTGGATGGCTTCGGAATGGGTGGGCATTGCCACGTCGATGGCGTCCAGCTTCTTCTTGCCGTCCACCTGGGGCTTGTAGGTGAACTTGCCGTCCAGACCGATACGTTCGCACAGACCCTTTGCCAGCAGGTCGCCAGTAGCGGGATCCAGCAGCTGATACTTCAGGGAGGAGCTGCCTGCGTTGATAACCAGAACATTCATAGTGAATATCTCCTTTTTCATCTTATGATCTTCTTACTGCTTGCAGCGCGGCGCGCTGTCATGTAGTATGTAGAATAGGCGTACAATCTTATTATAGTACGAACGGCAAGGAAGGACAATCATTTTTTTCGTAGAAATGTACGGAATTCCCTGTGAATTTTCAGGAAGAATGCTGATAAAGTGGGAGGAAGCGGCCATGGAGGAGAGAAATTGCATCGGGATCATCGCGGAATTTGACCCATTCCACCGGGGACACGCCCATCTCATCGCCCAGGCCAAGGCTGCTCTGCCCGGCGCTCCAGTGGTCTGCGCCATGAGCGGACCCTTCACCCAGCGGGGGGAGGCGGCCATCGTCAGCAAGTATGCCAGGGCGGAGATGGCGTTGCGATGTGGTGCCGATCTGGTGGTGGAATTGCCCGTCCAGTGGGCGGTGTCCTCGGCGGAGTCCTTCGCGCGAGGTGGCGTCCAGATCCTCCACGCCCTGGGGGTCACCCACCTGGCCTTCGGCAGCGAGAGCGGCGACTTGACTGCCTTGCAGGCGGTGGCGCAGGCGTTGGACAGCGCCGATTTTCCGGACGCCCTTCGTCCTTATTTGCAGCAGGGGTTGCCCTTCGCCAGTGCTCGCCAAAAGGCGTTGGAGACGCTGGTGGGACCGGAGAAGGCGGATTGCCTGACCCGTCCAAACAACCTGCTGGGGATTGAGTATCTGCGTGCCATTCAGACGCTGGCACCGGAGATGCGCGCGCTGACCATCCCGCGAGTGGGGGTGGCCCACAACGCCGCTGGGGTGAAGGAGGGCTTTGCGTCGGCGTCTCAGATTCGGCAGTGGCTGTTGGCGGGAGAGCTGGAGCGTGCCTGCGAGCAGATGCCGGAACCGGCGGCAGAGGTGCTGCGTGGGCAGACTCCGGCGTCGCTTGCGTACAATGCCCGCGGCATCTTGACCCTCCTGCGGCGGATGACGCCGGAGGACTGGCGTGGGCTGCCCGACTGTGGCGAGGGATTGGAGCACCGGCTGTGTCGTGCCGCCGCTGAGAGCACCACCTTAGAGCAGTTTTGGGATGCGGTGAAGAGCAAGCGGTATGCCCATGCGCGCATCCGTCGGTTGACTTTGTGGGCTTACCTGGGTCTGACTCGGCAGGCGCGTTGGGAGAACGGCGTGCCCTACGTGCGGGTGCTGGGATTGGGTGAAGGCGGCAAGGGTGTGCTGAAACAGGCTAAGGGGCTGGGACGGCTGCCGGTGCTGACCAAGCCTGCTCAGGTGAAGCGGTGGGACGAGCGGTGTCAGCGGCAATTCGACATGGACGCCAGCGCGCAGATGCTGTGGGGGATGTGCTTGCCGGAGGTGGGGCAGGCGCTGAATGAGTGGGCGATGGGGCCGGTGGTGGTGGAGTAGTTGGTGACAGAGGTCAAGCGCCGCAGGCCGCATTAGCTTCTTTTCGCTTCCTTTTGCTTCTCTGAAGAAAAGGAAGTGGGGACCAGGGGCAAGGCCCCTGGTCGGCATCCGCAGATGCCGAAATCCCCTTTGCGTTCAATAGCGCAGGAGAGGGTGAATTTTCGTCGTAGACGAAAAGAGGGAGAACCCTCGCCGGGGGTTCTCCCTTCACTGTGCTCTATCGTTGCGTCAATATCATGCCGCCTGGTCCCCCAACAGCTCCCGTGCGAAATTCAGCACCCGGTTCATCTTCTCCTCCCCGCGATGGATGTTCCGGCAGATGGTGGACACGTTGATGTGCAGCGTTTGACTGATCTGTTCATAATTATATCCCTGCACAAAGTACAGCTCCAAGCACTCTGCCTCCCGCTGGGTCACGTCCAGGCGCATGGCGCGGATGATGACACGCTGCACCCGGTGCATCAGAAATTCCCGCTGTGGGTCGGCTAGGGCTTCGATATAGGTGGACAACTCTTTGACATACACGGCGCTGCGACGATAGCGGACGCCGGTCTTCTTTTTGGTGGTCTTTGTGGCTTCAGTAGTTTTGGTCATGTAGCAACCCCTCCTTTACGTTCCTTCTCCTCCGGCTCGCTCAGTCCTCTTGCAGCCGGTGCAGTTCACCAGCGGTGATCCGGCAGTGGGCGTACGCCTCTCGCGCCACCTCCGGCAGACAGCTGGGACAGATCACCTCCTCGTCGATCAGGTAACAGACGTCCCCCTCATACAGCTCGTCCCCACACCTGCAGCAGGCACAGATCGGTGGGATCTGCTGGGGATCTCGTGGGGGTAGGTCGTAGGACATGGATGTTCCCTCCTTTCCAAAATGGGATGAAACGAAAAAATGTCCGAAAAAATGCAAAAAAGCTCTTGACAAGAGACGACCGGTTTGGTATTATAAACAAGCTGAATCGAGCGGCCGCCCAGTTGGGCACACGTGCTGGTGTAGCTCAGTTGGTAGAGCAGCTGATTTGTAATCAGCAGGTCGGGGGTTCGAGTCCGTCCACCAGCT
>CAKTHW010000106.1 GCA_934565425.1 uncultured Oscillospiraceae bacterium | reverse complement strand
GGTCACTGGTGTCCGTGGGGATACTGCCCCGGCGGAGCAGGCTGCCGTGGCCGTCGAAAAGGCCCAGTTTGATGGTGGTGCCGCCTACGTCCACCCCGTAGGCCAATGCGTTCTCGTTCATGCGGAACCCTCCTTGTTTGGAATTGTTCCCATTATAGCACAGACCGTGCCGCAGGCAGACATTCCCACTGGGGAAACCTGCGCTTTTTTTGAACATTCCCCCTTTTTTTGACCAATTTTGTGTGCTACAATGGATAAGAAATCTACTTCTGTCTACCAAAAACTTTACAGAAAAAGGATGAGGAGTTTATTATGACCAATGAAGAACTGCGACAGTTGCAGCTGACCGCCTGCGACGTGCGCAAATGCGTCCTGACTGCCACCCACAGCGCCAAGTCCGGCCACCCCGGCGGCAGTCTCTCCGCGGCCGACCTGTTCACCTACCTGTACTTCCACGAGCTGCGCATCGACCCCAAGAACCCCAAGTGGGAAGACCGGGATCGCTTCGTCCTCTCCAAGGGCCACACCGCCCCCGGCCTGTACGGCGCCCTGGCCCTCCGTGGCTACTTCCCCGTGGATGACCTGACCACCCTCCGCCACATCGACAGCTACCTCCAGGGTCACCCCAACATGAACACCGTCCCCGGCATTGATATGTCCACCGGCTCCCTGGGGCAGGGCATCTCCACCGCTGTGGGCATGGCCAAGGGCGCCAAGTATCTGGGCAAGGACGTGAACGTGTACTGCCTGCTGGGCGACGGCGAGATCGCCGAAGGCCAGGTGTGGGAGGCTTCCCTGTTCGCCGCTCACTATAAACTGGACAACTTCTGCGCCATCGTGGACGTGAACGGCCTGCAGATCGACGGCCGCACCGCGGACGTGATGAACACCGAGCCTCTGGCGGACAAGTTCGCCGCCTTCGGCTACGACGTGACCGAGATCGACGGCCACGACTTCACCCAGATGGAAGCCGCCTTTGCCAAATTCCACGCCAACGCCGGCGCCGGCAAGCCCACCATGATCCTCATGCACACCACCAAGGGCAAAGGGGTCAGCTACATGGAAGATCAAGCAGGCTGGCACGGCAAGGCACCCAACGATGACGAATACGCACAGGGCATCCAGGAGCTGGACGCTCTGAGAGCAGAACTGGAGGCGAAGTGAGATGGCTGACGTAAAGAAAATCGCGACTCGTGAGAGCTACGGCAACGCCCTGAAAGCCCTGGGCGGGGAAGTGACCGACCTGGTGGTGCTGGACGCCGACCTGGCGGGCGCTACCAAGACGAATATTTTCCAAAAAGCCTACCCCGACCGCTTCTTCGACTGCGGCATCGCCGAGGCAAACATGGTCGGCGCAGCGGCTGGTCTGGCTACCATGGGTCTGGTGCCCTTTGCCTCCACCTTCGCCATGTTCGCCGCCGGTCGTGCCTATGAGCAGATCCGCAACACCATCGGCTACCCCCACCTGAACGTGAAGATCGGCGCCACCCACGGCGGCATCTCCGTCGGTGAAGACGGTGCGTCCCACCAGTGCTGCGAGGACTTCGGCCTCATGCGCACCATCCCCGGCATGACCGTGATGTGCCCCGCCGACGACGTGGAAGCTACCGCCATGGTCCGCGCCGCTTACGAGCACGTGGGCCCCGTCTATATGCGCTTTGCCCGTCTGGCCACCCCCGTGTTCCATGACCCCGACCACTACACCTTCCAGATCGGCAAGGGCGAAGTGCTCCGGGACGGCACTGACGTGGCCATCATCGCCACCGGCCTGATGGTCTACGAGGCACTGGAAGCGGCCAAGGCACTGGAGGCTGACGGCATCTCCGCTCGAGTCATCAACATGGCCACCATCAAGCCCCTGGACGAAGCTCTGGTGCTCCAGGCAGCCAAGGAGTGCGGCAAGATCGTCACCGCCGAAGAGCACAACATCATCGGCGGCCTGGGCGAAGCGGTCTGCGCCTGCGTGGCAGAGCAGTGCCCCGTCCCCGTCAAGCGCATCGGTGTCCAGGACACCTTTGGCCACTCCGGCCCCGCTGTCGATCTGCTGAAGCAGTTCGGCCTGTGCGCAGACAACATCGCAGCGGTAACCAAAACTTTCGTTGGTAAGTAATCGCTAACCGTAAATTTCTACGCCCGGACGGCCTGAAAGCAGCGCTATCCGGGCGTTTTTCCGCCTTGTTCATCTTGCTATTTCACCGGAAAAATGATATGCTTTATGCTAGAGGATACTGCACTCCCCCGTCCGATGGAATGCAGCGTTTTCTATGCTAGGAGGCACTGTTATGATCACCGCACATCCCCATTTCTATCTCCCCAACCTCTACACCTTCCAGAACAAGAACACCTTCTACGGCAGCCTGGATGAGCTGCGCTTCCGGGTGGCCTATCAGGAGGACGAGGAGGCGGGGAAGCAGTTCCACGTCTGCACCTGGCCGGGCCCTTATTGCCTGGCGGAGAGCGAAGTGACAGCGGAGGCGGTCTTCCCTCTGAACGAAGAGGGCTACCAGGAGGTGCTGGCGTGGTTGGACGCCGCGTATCAGCAGGTACATCCCCAGTCATGACCGTGCCCGCCACAACTGACCTGTCCGAGTCCGGACAGGATACCCAAATTAGGAGCGTGATTTTTACTCAATGGACAGTAGCTCAATCGGCATAATCGTTGCGCTGGTATTGCTGGTCATCGCCTCAGCGTACTTCTCCGCCACCGAGACCGCCTTTTCCTCTCTGAACAAGATCAGACTGCGGAACATGGCGGACGACGGCAACCGCAAGGCCGAGGCCACCCTGCGCCTGGCTGAAGATTTTGACCGACTGCTCTCCACCCTTTTGGTGGGCAATAATATTGTCAACATCACCGCCGCCACCCTGGCCACCCTGTTCTTCACCAAGCTCAGCCCAGAGTACGGCGCCACCATCTCCACCGTAGTCCTGACCCTGGTCATCCTCACCTTCGGGGAGATCAGCCCCAAGACCATCGCCAAGGAACACGCGGAAGCCTGGGCCATGACGTCCACCCCTCTCCTGCGGGTGCTCTCCGTGGTCCTGCGTCCCCTGACCATCCTCTTCAGCCTGCTCCAGAAGGGCATCGGCAAATTGTTCCACGCCAGCGGCGACCGGGGCATCACCGAAGATGAGCTGATCACCATGGTCTCCACCGCCGAGGACGAGGGGGGCCTGGATCAGAACGAGAGCCGCCTCATCCGTTCCGCCATCGAGTTCGGCGACATGGAGGTGGAGGAAATCCTGACGCCGCGGGTGGACATCGTGTCCATCTCCGACCAGGCCAGTGCCAAGGAGCTGGATGAGCTCATCTCGTCCAACCGTTTCTCCCGCATCCCCGTCTGGCACGACAGCATCGACACCATCATCGGCATGATCCACGAGAAGGACTTCCACGAGGCCGAGCTGGGGGACAACGACAGTTGGAAACACCTCATCTCCCCGGTCATTTACGTCACCACCACCTCCCCCGTGGCCGACCTGCTGTATGAGATGCAGCGGAAGAAGATGCACATGTCCGTAGTCGTGGATGAGTACGGCGGCACCGAAGGTCTGGTGACCTTGGAGGACATCCTGGAAGAACTGGTGGGCGAGATCTGGGACGAACACGACGAAGTCGTGGAACGCATCCGGAAACAGGAGGACGGTTCCTACCTCATCTCCTGCTCCGCCAGCATCGACGATGTGTTCCAGCTGTTCGACCTGCGGATGGACGACGATATGACCACCCTCTCCGCCTGGGTCATCGACTCCCTGGGGCACATCCCCAAGATCGGCGACCAGTTCACCTACGAAAACTTGCAGGTGACCGTGACCAAGCTCCAGCGGATGCGCGTCCTGGAGATCCGCGTAGACGTGCTGCCGGAAGCGGCGGAGGACGAGGAACAGGATTGACCTGTTGCCATTGATTTTGTGTAACGAAAAGGACACCCGTTTGGGTGTCCTTTTTTGCGTCACGAGGCAGATGTTATCAAAATACAAGCCCCGCAGGGCTCATGAAAGTTTTGCGGAGCTTTTTAAGTGAGATTCCAAATCTATGATTTGGCTCAATCGAACTTACACAGAGTGACAAAAGCGACTAGGGTCCAGGGGTGAAACCCCTGGTCGCTGACCGCAGTCAGCGACGCAGCGTTAAGAAAACTTGCCAGCGGCAAGTTTTTAGCGTAGGCCATGCCTGTTTTACAGGCATGGTGCGTAGGTTTTTGCTGATTTATAAGGGTGAATTTTCGTCGTAGACGAAAAGAGGGAGAACCCCGCAGCGTTGAGAAAACCTGCCGGGGGCAGGTTTTTAGCGTAGGCCCCGGTCAACAGGCGGGGAGACGGTTCGGGTAGGAGTACAAGGATGAGCAATTATACCAACCTACCCTGGGGGTTCTCCCTTCTCGTAGCGCATAACGAAAAATGTCTGTCATTCCTCCGTCACATGCACATGATTGTTGATATGATCCATACAGTAGCACCGATACCCCGCACACTTGGAGCAGTACCGGAACTCCAGATTGGGATAGTCCGTATCCGTCCGGCCGCAGACACAGCACTTGTGCAGATAGCCTGTCCGCTGCTGCGCCTGTTTGGCCGCCTGCTTGAAGTGGATGGTCTGACGGGAGTTCTTGTGCTGGAACTGCTGCTTCTTCCACCGCAGCGCCCCCAGGAGACTGTCACCGAAGAAGATGAGGTAGTTGAGAATGGCCAAAATGGGCAGCAGCGCCATCATGTACTGATGCTTCCCCACCATCCGCAATACCTGGTACAGCAGGAAGATGCCATCCAGATAGGCCAGCCACTTTACCCGCACCGGGATGACGTAGCACATGAGCACCTGCATATCCGGGAACAGGGACGCGAAGGCCAGGAACAGGGACAGGTTGGTGTAGTACATACTGGTGGTCACCGCCATGCTCAGCCCGTTCAACGTGGCCAGGAACCCCACCACAATGGCCAGCAGGATGCCGGACAAGTAGAAGATGTTGAACCGTGGCGTCCCCCATTGCTCCTCCATGCGGGAGCCGATGAAGTAGTAGAAATAAGTGCTGATGGCAAAGAAGAAGATGTTGCTGCTGGCCTC
>CAKTHW010000105.1 GCA_934565425.1 uncultured Oscillospiraceae bacterium | reverse complement strand
AGTCAGCGCCGCAGCGTTAAGAAAACTTGCCAGTGGCAAGTTTTTAGCGTAGGCCATGCCTGTTTTACAGGCATGGTACGTTGGTTCTCCCTAACTGACGAACGTACCCCCCATCCTGATTTCAAACACGACAAGGACTCTACTATGAAACTAAAATGCAAACCCCTCTCCCCCAAACTAGGCCGAGAGGTCCCCTACCCCTACTACGCAAGCCCCGGCGCCGCCGCCATGGATCTCCACGCCTGCCTGGACGACGACGTGACCATCCAGCCCGGCCAACGTGCCATGATCCCCACTGGCCTGGCCATCGCCCTGCCGAACGCCGGTTATGTGGCCCTCATCTTCGCCCGCTCCGGCCTGGGCGTCAAGCACGGCATCGTCCCCGCCAACTGCGTGGGAGTCATCGACAGCGACTACCGGGGCGAAGTCAAAGTCGCCCTGCAAAACCACGGCGACCAGCCCTACACCGTCCACTGCGGCGACCGCATCGCTCAGATGGCAGTCATGCCGGTGTTCCAGCCGGAGCTGGAGTGGACGGACGAGCTGCCGGACACCCAGCGGGGGGCCGGTGGGTTTGGCTCTACAGGGATGTAAATTGTTTACCAATTCCCCCTTGATTTCCACACACAGAAGGGATACGATTGCATTATGGCACTGATCTTAGCTTCCAAATCCCCCCGTCGCCGGGAATTGCTGGCGCAGATGGGGCTGACTGACTTTGAAATCCACCCGGCTGTCGGCGAAGAGCTGGCGGAACCGGGTCTGACCCCACCGGAGCTGGTACAGGCGCTGGCGCTGCACAAGGCACGGGAGGTGGCGGAGAAATTCGCCCAGCCCGGCGACCTGGTCATCGGCGCGGACACCATCGTGGTGCTGGACGACCAGGTGTTGGGCAAGCCTCACGACGAAGCCCACGCATTGGAAATGCTCACCGCTCTGTCCGGCCGGGAACACCATGTGTACACCGGCGTCGCCGTCCTCCAGGACGGCCGGGAGCTGGCCCAGGTGGAAGACACGGCAGTCTGGTTCCGGGACGCCTCCCAAGCGGAGCTGAACCGGTACATCGCCACCGGCGAACCCATGGACAAGGCAGGCGCTTACGGCATCCAAGGGCGAGGCGGCCTGCTGGTGTCCCGCATCCAAGGGGACTACACCAACGTGGTGGGTCTGCCCATCGTGCGCCTGGCCAGTATGCTGGCTCAGTTCGGTGTCACCGTCCTGTAAACATCCACCCCTCCTGGGGTATGACTCACGCTTAGAAAGGGTGGTTTTTTGAAAGACTTCTTCCACCGCAACGGAATCTGGGTGATCGTGGCAGCCCTGCTGCTGACGGCAGCTTTGTCGCTAGGCTCCGCCCTCTTCCCCAACCTGACATCCCCCCTGAGCAACGCCATCGGCATCATCGCCACCCCCTTCCAGAAGGCCACCACGTCCTTCACCAGCTGGGTGGAGGGCTTGTACGACTACGCCTTCCGGTATGACGAGCTGCAAAATCGGGTGCAGGAACTGGAGCTGCAAATTGCGGAGATGAACAAGCAAGACCGGCAGAACGAGGACGCCGCGGCAGAGAACGAACGGCTGCGGAAGCTGTTGAAGCTCAGTGCCAAGCACGAGGACTTCACCTACGAGTCCGCTCGGGTTACCGGCGCCAGCTCCACCACCTGGGAGTCCACCATCACCTTGAGCAAAGGCTCCTCCAGCGGCATCGAGAAAAATGACACCGTCATCACCGAGACCGGCTACCTGGTGGGTGTCGTGGCCGACCTGGGCGCCAACTGGTGCACCGTCATCACCGTCCTGGACCCGGACCTGTCCATGGGCGCGCTGGTCTACCGTACCGGCGACAACGCCATCTTGAACGGCGACTTGACCCTGATGACCGAGGGCAAATCCCGCCTGAGCTACCTGGACAGCGAGAGCAAGCTCATCGCCGGCGACGAGGTGCTCACCTCCGGCAAGGGCGGCGTGTACCCCTCCGGGCT
Organism: uncultured Oscillospiraceae bacterium; assembly: GCA_934565425.1. Lineage (GTDB taxonomy): Bacteria > Bacillota > Clostridia > Oscillospirales > Oscillospiraceae > Onthomonas. The sequence continues at coordinate 3,122 of CAKTHW010000105.1, read as the reverse complement.
GGTGGCTGGGTATGTCAGTGAGATCAAGACCACCGCTTCCGGCGCGGAGAAATACGCTGTGGTGAAGCCCGCTGTGGACTTGACCAACCTGGTGGAAGTGTTTGTAATCAAGGACTTCCAGATTACCGATTGACGCAACCGGAGGGAGAACCCCCGGCGAGGGTTCTCCCTCTTTCCGGCAGAGCCGGAAATTCACCCTCTCCTGCGCTTTCTTGCGCATGGGGTATTTCGGCATCTGCGGATGCCGACCAAGGGCTTTGCCCCTGGACCCCACTTCATTTTCTTCGAGAAGAAAACGAAGCAAAAAAAGCTTAAACCGCCCTGCGGGGCTTGACCATCGGCAACACCTACAAGGAGGCCAACATGATCCGCAACAACGCCAACCTCATCAAATGGACCAGCTACGCCTTGGCCTTTCTCCTGGTGTTCTTCTTCGAGTGCTGTGTCCTCAACCGCTTCCCTCTCCACGGAGCCATCCCCAACCTGTCCATCCTGGTGGTGGTGGCCGTGGCCCTCTTTGAAGGCTCCATCAACGGCGCCATCTTTGGCCTGGCCATCGGCTTCTTCTGTTCCGCCGTCTACTACCGCTCCGGCCTGATGATGATCCCCATCTACACCGTCATCGGCGCCTGTACCGGTGCCACCCGGAAGGAGAAGATCGGCCGCTCCCTGCTGGGCTGCGCAGTCTGCTCTCTGGGCGGACTGGTCTTTTTGGAGCTGTGCCAGATTTTACGTTTCTTCCTGAAGGGGACGTCCCTCCCTGTGCTGGCCAGCCTGGCACTGCCGGAAGCGCTGTACTCCCTCCCCTTCTTCCTTCCCATCTACTTCCTCATCCACGCCGTCTACAAAAAGGTACGGACGGACTACGAACTGTAACGCAACCCATCCCTGAGAGGAGGTTTTCCCTGTGGAACGCTTTCAGAAACTACACAACCGGCGTCTGCGCGCTATCGTGGCGCTGATGACCGCCATCGCCCTGTTCTTCACCGCCCTGCTCTACCTGGGCACCATCGCCAACGGCCTGAGCGACGGGGAATCCACCGAGCTGAACACGGTGGTGACCACCGCCACCGAGAACGCCGCCCGAGGCAACATCACCGACCGCTATGGCGAAGTGCTGGTGACCAACCGGACGGAGTACAACGTGACCCTGGACGTGGGCAACATGGGGGACACCAAGGAGCAGCTGAGCACCCTGTCCACCCTGCTGGACATCTGCAAGGCGCAGAACGTGAAGTGGACGGACGAGGATCTCCCCATCTCCACCGACACCCCCTACACCTTCACCACCGACACCCCCTTCCTCTACCAGACCGATGACGGCAAGTGGACGCAGACCCGTCTGGGCAAGCTGTGCAAGGCTATGGACTGGTCCAACTCCAGCTCCACCACCGCCAGCCAGCTGGTGGCGCAGATGAAGCAGAGCTTCGGCCTGGACACAGGCAAATACACTGAGAGCCAGGCGCGGGAGCTGCTGGGGGTGCTGTACTCCTGCTATCTGCGGGAGAAAGAGGTGCTGTATACCACCTACCTGTTCGCCGAGGACGTGAACATCGACCTGATCTCGGTCATCAAGGAAAAGGATCTGCCTGGCGTGGAGATCTTACCCATGTCCACCCGCCAGTACAACACCAGCGCCGCCGCCCTGCTGCTGGGGCAGACCGGCCCCATCTCCGCGGAGAGCTGGGAGGCCAACAAGGACTATTATCAGAAGAACAACTACAATATGGACGCCATCGTGGGTCTCTCCGGCGCGGAATACGCCTTTGAGGAGTACCTGCGGGGCACGCCGGGCACCAAGAAGGTCATCCTGGGCAATGACGGCAAGACCCTGACCGAACGGTACAGCGTAGAGCCGAAGATGGGCAGCAATGTGGCGCTGACCCTGGACAGCAAACTCCAGGAAGCCACCGAGAAGGCGCTGGCAGACGTGACCCCCAAGATCAACAACGGCAAGGGCGGTTCCGCCGCCGTGGTGCTGAACATCAAAGACGGCAGCATTTTAGCCGCCGCCACCTACCCCAGCTTTGACGCCTCCCGGTACAACAAGGACTACAAGAAGCTGGCCAAGGACAAGCTCAATCCCCTCTTCAACCGTGCTCTGCTGGGCATCTACGCCCCCGGTTCCACCTACAAGATGTGTACCGCCGCCGCCGGTGTGGAGACGGGCGCCATCAACGTGGCCACCACCCACTACGAGTGCAAAGGCTCCATGACCTACTACGGTCACACCTACCATTGCTGGGAGACCCGTGGCCAGGGAACAGAGTACCTGTCTGATGCCGTGCGGGATTCCTGCAACATCTTCTTCTACAACGTGGGTATCAACACGGGCATCAAAGCCCTGACCAAAAAAGCCCAGGAATACGGCCTGGGCGAGGCCACTGGCGTAGAGCTGAGCGAGTCCACCGGCGTCAATGCCGGCCCGGCCTATTCGGAAAAGGTAGGCGCTGTGTGGACGGACGGTAACACCCTCTCCGCCGCCATCGGCCAGAGCGACAACCAGTTCTCCCCCCTCCAGCTGGCCAACTACGTGGCCACCCTCATCAACGGCGGCGACCGGTACAAGGCGCACCTGCTCAAGACGGTCAAGAGCAGTGACAACAGCAAAATCTTGTACCAGTACGAGCCGGAAGTGGTCAAGACCGTGCCCCTGGCTCAGGACGCCTATGACGCCATCAAGAAGGGCATGGGCGAGGTCATCGAGGCGGATAAGATCAAGGAGTTCGACAACCTCCAGGATCGGGGCATCAAGGTGGGCTGTAAGACCGGTACCGCAGAAGTGGGCACTTCCGTCCCCAAGCTGTATAACGCCCTGCTGGTTTCCTTCGCCCCCTATGACAATCCGGAGATCGCTGTCTGCACCGTGGTAGAAAAGAGCCCCAGCCAGGGCGCTTCCACCGCCGCCATCACCGCCGCCATCATGGAGTACTACTTCAGCGAGGACGCCGTGCAGGAGCGAGTGGCAGCGGAGAATAAGCTGGTGTCCTGAGCACCTTCGACGGTTCTCCCTCTTGACAGAAACAGTAAATCCGCTATAATAAAGATGTGGAAACCCCGGACGGTTGCCACATCAATCAGCTTGACAAAGCAAAGTGTATCTAGTTGAATCTACACCCTAC
>CAKTHW010000104.1 GCA_934565425.1 uncultured Oscillospiraceae bacterium | reverse complement strand
ATGTAGACACCGGAGCCATCTACCGCAGCGTGAGCCTGTATGCCTACCGGGCAGGGGTGGACAAGACCGATTCCGAGAAGATCGTGTCCCTGCTGCCGGAGATCAAAATCGACATGCAGTATCAGTCCGACGGCATCCAGCACATGATCCTCAACGGCGAGGACGTGACCGACGCCATCCGGCAGAACGAAGTGTCCCTGTACACCTCCGCCGTGGCCGCCATCCCCGCCGTCCGGGCCTTCCTGCTGGACCTGCAGCGGAACCTGGCCGCCACCCACAACGTCATCATGGACGGTCGGGACATTGGCACCGTCGTCCTGCCTGACGCCACCGTCAAAATCTACCTGACCGCCTCCGCCGAAGCCCGTGCTAAGCGGCGCTGGCTGGAGCTCCACGAGAAGGGCGACCCCATCACCCTGGAGCAGGTGCTGGAGGACGTCCAGCAGCGGGACTACAACGACACCCACCGGGACGTGGCGCCCCTGCGCCAGGCGGAGGACGCAGTGCTGGTGGACACCACCGAATGTGACCTGGAGGAGAGCTATCAGCTGCTCCTGAAGACCATCCGGGAGAGGATTTGAGCCATGGCAGACAAGAAGAAAAAGCAGTACACCAACGAGGGCATGGACAAGAGCTATCGCCGCCTCTACAGCATCGTAAAGCCGCTGTTCATGCTCCTGTTCCCGTTCCGAAAAATCCACGCGGAGAACATCCCCGAGGGCAAAGTCCTCATCTGCCCCAACCACTTCTCCGATTTAGACCCCCTGATGGTCTGTTTCTCCGTGCCCAAGCGCAGCCCCCTCCGGGTCATGGCCAAACAGGAGCTGATGAAGGTGCCCATTTTGGGTTGGCTCCTGCGCCGTGCGGGCATCTTTGGGGTCAACCGAGGCAACAGCGACGTAGGCGCCATCAAGACCGCCATGAAGCACCTGAAGACCGGCCACAAGCTCCTCCTCTTCCCGGAGGGCACCCGCGTCAAGAACGTGGACGAGAACGCCGGCAAGACCGGCGCCATCATGCTGGCCGCCCGGACGGGCACCCCCATCCTGCCCTGCTATTGCCAGAAGCGGAAGTTCCCCTTCCAGCGCACTTCTATCGTCTTCGGCACTCCTTATTTAATAGAAGGGCCGGAGGGGCAGAAGGTGCCGTCCAGCGAGTACCACCACTACGCTGAGGATCTGATGCACCGCATCTACGCCTTAAAGGATGAGATAGAATGACCGTCACTGTCGCAAAGACCGCCGGGTTCTGCTACGGCGTGAAGCGAGCCGTAGAGCTGGCCCAGCAGGCCGCCCAGGACGGCAAGCCCTGCGTCATGCTGGGGCCCATCATCCACAACGCCCACGTGGTGGACGCCCTGGCGGAGCAGGGGGTAGGCTGCGTGAACACCCCCGAGGAGGTGCCGGAGGGCAGCCGGGTCATCATCCGCTCCCATGGGGAGAGCCAGGCGGTGTATGAGCAGCTCCGCGCCCGTGGGGCGGAGATCTTGGACGCCACCTGTCCCAACGTCAGGCGCATCCATGAGCTGGTGCGCCAGGCGGAGGAGAATGGTCGCCTGCCGGTCATCGTGGGGACGCGGACCCATCCGGAGGTGGTGGCTACCGCCGGGTGGTGCCAGCGGGCGCTGGTGGTGGAATCTGACCAGGAACTGGAAGATTGGCTGCGCGAAGCACCCGAACGGCGTCATCAGCCCCTCACTTTGGTCTCCCAGACAACTTCCACAAAAGAAATTTGGGATTCGGCCATAAAAAAAGCAAAAAAAGAGTGTACAAACGTAGAAATTTTTGATACAATATGTAATGCTACGTATAATAGGCAGAGAGAGGCAAAAACTCTCTCCGAACAGTGTGAAGTAATGATTGTGATCGGGGACCCGCAAAGCTCCAACACCAGACATCTGGCCGAACTGTGCCGGATGCGCTGTGACCGTGTGATTTGGGTGGAAAGTGCGGAGGAACTTAGCATACAAGGCTTAGCTGACGTAGCTTCTGTCGGAATCACCGCGGGTGCATCCACACCTGGGTGGATAATAAAGGAGGTAAAAAACAAAATGAGCGAAGAAAGATTTGAAATCGAAGAATCTTTTGCTGAAATGCTGGAGAAATCGATTAAAACTTTAAATACAGGGGACAAGGTTGTCGGTGTCGTTGTCAATGTCACGCCGACCGAGATCCAGGTTGATCTGGGTACCAAGCACGCTGGCTACATCAAGCAGGAAGAATACTCTGACGATCCTTCCATCAAGCTGGAAGATGTGGTCCATGTGGGCGACGAGATCGAGACCTATGTCATGCGCGTCAACGATCAGGACGGCATCGTGACCCTGTCCAAGAAGCGTCTGGACAGCGTGAAGAACTGGGAGACCATCGAAGAAGCTCGCGAAAACAAGACTGTGCTGGAAGGCGTTGTCAAGGAAGAGAACAAGGGCGGCGTCGTCGTCATCATCAAGGGCATCCGTGTCTTCGTGCCCGCTTCCCAGACCGGCCTGCGCCGCAATGAGCCCATGACCGAGCTGGTGGGCACCACCGTTCGCCTGCACATCACCGAAGTGAACAGAGCACGCCGCCGCGTGGTCGGTTCCATCCGCTCCGTCCTGAATGAAGAACGGGCAGCAAAGAGCCAGGAGATCTGGGATAACATCGAAGTGGACAAGCACTACAAGGGTGTTGTCAAGTCTCTGACTTCCTACGGTGCATTCGTCGACATCGGCGGCGTGGACGGCATGGTTCACATCTCCGAACTGTCCTGGAGCCGCATCAAGCATCCCTCCGAAGTCGTTTCCGTCGGCGATGAAGTGGATGTCTATGTCATCAAGTATGACCCCGAAAAGAAGAAGATCTCCCTGGGCATGAAGGATCGCAGCGTTTCTCCCTGGGAAAACTTCATCGAACAGTATTCCGTGGGCGACATCGCCAGCGTGAAGATCGTCAAGCTGATGAGCTTCGGCGCATTTGCTGAAGTCGTTCCCGGTGTTGATGGCCTGATCCACATCTCCCAGATCGCAGATCACCGCGTGGAGAAGCCTGAAGACGAACTGGAAGAAGGCCAGATCGTTGACGTGAAGATCACCGACATCAACCAGGAAACCCAGAAGGTCTCCCTGTCCCGTCGTGCTGCTCTGCGCGAAGCAGCTGCTGACGATGAGGAAGATTACGACGAAGAATAATCGTTCGTCCCTGTCCCAAACCGTAACTTAAGAAAGAACCCCATCGTTCTGATGGGGTTCTTTTTCAAGCCGTGTCGTGGATTTTTGCGCCGGTTTCTGCTACAATCAAATCAGTACACCACAGCATCGTCTGCGGTGAAGCCCGCCAGGGAGTGCTCCTTGACCTGGATGCAGACGAAGGTCATCCCAGAGTCGGCAGCGGCGGAGAACTGCCGCTTGGCGGCTGGCGCCACCTTCAGCCAGTCGCCGGCAGTCAGCTGGATGGTCTCTCCGTCCAGAACCACGCTGCCCTTGCCGGAGAGGATTCCATAAATTTCCTCGTTCTGCTTGTGGGAGTGGACGAAGGGGACGCCGGCACCGGCAGGGAGCTGGTTGATGCTGACCTCTGCGCCGGTGAGACCCAGGGCCTCGTGGAGTTCTACTCTGCCTTCGTTGCCGATAGTGGTCTTAACATAGTTTTTCATCACAAAATACCTCCAAAAAGTTCTGCAAATTTCCTTTGCTTGCCTACAGTTTAGGACGAGAAACACACAAAAACAAGTACGCACTTTTTTATAACTATGACAAAATTGAGGGAGGCGAACAGGTCATGAAAACAAAAGCAGAGCTGCCCGCATGCCCCGTGGCCACTGCAGTGGCGTTGATCGGCGGGAAGTGGAAGCTGCTCATCCTCCGCAACCTGAAAGCACGCCCATGGCGGTTCAACGAGTTGCAACGGGACTTGGACGGCATCTCCCAAAAGGTGCTCACCGATAGCCTGCGCCAGATGATGGAGGACGGGCTGGCCTACCGGCACGACTACCAGGAGTCGCCGCCTCGGGTAGAGTACGGCCTAACCGAGCTGGGGCAGGAGATGCTGCCCATCATCGACGCTTTAGCCGATTTTGGGAACTACTATCAATCCATTGTGAAACAATCTTAGAAAGGGGTAGGAATTATGAAGGTACTGATGCTCAACGGAAGTCCCAGAGTGAATGGGAACACGTCAGTGGCGCTGGAAGAAATGCGTAAGGTGTTCCAGGCGGAAGGCGTGGAGACGGAGATCGTCCAGGTGGGGCCGCAGGCCGTGCGGGGCTGCATCGCTTGCAGCCGCTGCGTGGAGCTGGGGAAGTGCGTCTTTGATGACGTAGTGAATGAGCTGGCGCCCAAATTCGAGGCTGCCGATGGTCTCGTGGTGGCCAGCCCCGTCTACTACGCCTCCGCCAACGCCACCCTGGTGGCTGTGCTGGATCGTCTGTTCTACAGCACCCCCTTTGACAAGACCATGAAGGTGGGCGCCAGCGTGGTCTGTGCTCGGCGGGGCGGCTGCTCAGCCACCTTTGACGAGCTGAACAAATACTTTACTATCTCCGGAATGCCCATCGCCTCCAGCCAGTATTGGAACTCCATCCACGGCCGCGCAAAGGGCGATGCCAACCAAGATGAGGAGGGCAAGCAGATCATGCGGGTGCTGGCTCGGAACATGACTTTCCTCATGAAAAGCATCGCCCTAGGCAAGGCACAGTTCGGCCTTCCGGAGACAGAAAATCATCTGTGGACACACTTTATCCGATAATCCAAACAGAGGAGGTCTTGCCCCATGGCAGGTCTGTTTTCCCGCTTGCAAAAGCGCTCCATTGGCCACCACCCCTATTGCGCCGCCGTGGTGGTCGCCGCTGGCTCCGCCAGCCGGATGAAAGGCATCGACAAGATCATGACCACCCTGGGCGGCATCCCCGTCCTGGCTCGCACCCTCCAGGCGCTGGAGCAGTGCGGCCGCATTGATGAGATCGTGGTGGTCACGCGTACTGACCTGTGCGCTCCGGTAAACATCCTCTGCCGAGAGTTCGGCATCCAAAAAGTTACCGCTGTAGTTTCCGGCGGCGCCACCCGTGCCGAATCCGTCCGCTGCGGGCTGTGCGCAGTCTCCGGACGGGCGGAGCTGGCCGCCATCCACGACGGCGC
>CAKTHW010000103.1 GCA_934565425.1 uncultured Oscillospiraceae bacterium | reverse complement strand
GCGATAGCGCATGGCCTCCACGTTGACTCCTTCGTAAGTAGAGGTGGGATAGCCGTAATAAGACCACAGGAAGGCGCAGATGTGCATCTCGTCCCCCGGCGGCACCAGCTGGGTGATGCCGTCAGCGGTAATCTCTACGATCTCGCCGGGGCCAAGCTCCCGTTCGTCCAGGTCGTAGCCCAGCTTCTTATAGGCGAAGGACTCGAAGGACACGCAGTACCCATCCTCCCCCTTGCCGATGAGCACCGGCAGGCGTCCCAGCCGGTCCCGGGCGGCGATGAGCGCTCCGTCCTCTTTCAGGATGAGGATGGAGGCGGTGCCGTCGATGGCGTTCTGGGCGAAGCTGATGCCTTCGGCGAAGTTGCTCTTCTGGTTGATCATGGCCGCCACCAGCTCAGTGGAGTTGACCTTGCCGCCGGTCATGGCGTCGAAGTGGCCGCTGCTGAAGGTCAGGTACTGGTCGATGAGGGCGTCGGCGTTGTTGATGATGCCGATGGTGCAGATGGCGTAGGTGCCCAGGTTGGAGCGGATGAGCAGGGGCTGCGGGTCGGTGTCGCTGATGCAGCCGATGGCCGAGGTGCCCTGCATTTCGTCAAAGATGTCCTCGAATTTGGTGCGGAAGGGGGAATTCTCGATGTTGTGAATCTCCCGCTGCAAGCCGATGGCCGGGTCGTAAGCCGCCATGCCGCCCCGGCGCGTGCCCAGATGAGAATGATAGTCCGTGCCGAAAAACACGTCAGAAATGGCGTCGTGGCCACAGACGGTTCCAAAAAAGCCTCCCATAATAGTCCTCCCAAGTTTCTTTCTCACAGAAATTTCCCGCCGCAGCGGAAAGAATTTGCTAGAATATATTGTACCACAAAACCTGCCCATTTCCCCAAAAAATCCCCAGATTTTTTGCGATTTGTGACAAATCAACAGCCCCGGCCCATTTGAGCCGAGGCTGTTGTCTGGTTTTGTCAATGGATTTAGAACTTTCCGCCGCCGCCGGAGAAGCCGTCGCTGTCCACGCCGCCACCACCGCCGTGGTCGTCGTCGTCATGGATGCGCACCCGGCTCTCGGTCCGGTGGGTGAACCGATCCTCCCGGGCGTGGATGCGGATGTCGCCCCGATCCACGTAATCAGAAGCGTCCTGCTTGATGCGGGCGCTCTTCATCTGTGCCTTGAAGATGAGGCAGACGATGAGGGCGATGACGCAGGAGCCGATCACGCAGATACCCAGAAGCTTCCAGTTGAAGAAGGTCATGGGGTCGCCGCTGTAGTCGCCGTCATAGCTGGAGTCACCGCTGCCAGCCGGCGCTTCCGTCAGCAGTTCTTCGCTGGCGGTCAGGTAGTCTGCAAAACCACCTGCCCAGTCGTCCTCCCGGAAGTTGTCCAAAAAGGCGTCCTCGACGGTGCTCCGGTTGTCGTCGGTGAAGGCGGCATTGCCGTGGTTGCCGTAGGCCAGCAGCCAATAATCCCGGTCGGCCATGCTCAGCACCAGCATCTCGCCGTCCTTGCCGTCGCCCCAGCCCAGGTCGTTGTCCTTATAGTAGCCCTTGGAGAAGTCCCGGATGGTGTCCGAGCCGTCCGCGGTGAAGTCGTTGACCGTCAGGATGTACACGCCGCATTTCTGGGCGTTGGAGATGGTCTTGGCCTGTTCCTCCAGGGCGTTGACCTGCTCTTCCGTCAGCAGACCCGCCTCGTCCCGCACGTAGGGGCCGTAGTCGGCGGTCGCTGCGGGCTGGGGGTCGGTGGCGGTGGAGCCGTCGGCCTGGGTGTCCTCTGCCGTCTCGGGCAGGTTGATGTAATTGTTATCCACGCAAGCCTGCATCCCGGCGTTCATGCTGGAACCTACCACCGAGAAGGAGGCGTCATCCGAGTCCAGGTCGCCGACCCAGACTTCCAGGTTCAGGTACTGCTCCAGGTAGCCCTTCAGCTCCGTCCAGCCCTCTTTTTCCATCCGCTTGTTCAGCTCGTCGCTGGCGTAGGTGGTGTACTGGTCAAAGGCCAGCCCAGTCTCGTCCTCATGGACCTGCGCCACCACCAACAGACCGCAGCCGGTGTAGGCATTGCCGTAGTGGTTAGCGGTATAGGTATCCTTGGCGTAATCCTCGATGGTCTTCCCGCCCAGGTCGCTGACCAGGTGGAGGCGCATCTCAATGCCATACTCCTGGTCAATGGGCGCCAGGTCGAACTCGTCGATGCTCTCGGCGGTCTCCTTGGTGATCTTCCCGGTCTGGTCGTACACCAGCCCGTATTCGTTGGCCGCAAAGGCCGGCAGCACCAGGCTCAGCGCCAGGCAGAGGGCCAGCAGGGGTGCAAACATCTTCTTCATCTCGCGCACCTCCTCACATGAACGCCTGGATGGCCAGCACGATGGCGGAAATGAGAGACAACCCGCCTGCGATGCCGCCGAACCAAGCCCAGAACCGACCCATGGACACGGGCAGGTCGCCCACCATCTTGCCGGTCTGTCCGTTCATGGCGAACAGGAAGTTCTGATCCTTCCACTTGGTGCTCAGCAGCCACACCGGCATGAGGGCGTAGCGCACCTTCCCCCGGTGGAGGTTCACGTCCTGGTGGATGGGGGTGCAGGTGGAGTAGCCCAGGCAGGCGTCGGCGTACATGGCATCCACGGCGGAATTGATGGCACGCTTTTCCGCCCGCTCCGCACTGTCCTCGGCGCTGACATCGTATTTGTCCGCCAAGAAGCCCGGCAGGTAGGCCATGGAGAAGGGTTTCAGCTCCTGGTAGTCGAAGGGCTCGATGGAGTCCATGTGGGCGTCGGGCATCTGGCTGGAGGCGTCCACGGGGATCTTTTCGTAGGGCACATTCCCCGCCCGGCGGACGAAGAAGTGGTCGGTGATGGTCACCTCATAATCCCCCTCCGTGTGGCTGGAGGAACGGGTGGCCTCGAACTGAACGTCAGCGTCCGCATCGCCATCGAACAGCCAGAAGGGCACATAGATCCCCTTGATCTCCTCAATATGGTTGCCTGCGGTAAACGCTTTGGGCAGCAGTTTTTTCCCTTTGTAATGCTTTTTCAGCGCCTGGACGGCAGCTTTCTTATCCAGCTTAAAGGGGATGATGAAATCCGGCTTCAGCGTTCCGGCAAACTGGCCGGGCACCACCGTGGGATTGCCGCAGTAGGGGCAGCTGGTGGCGGCAGTGGTCTCGTCACAGATCAATTCTGCACCGCAGGAGGGACAGTTGTAGGCTTTCATGCCCTCCTCTGTCCATCCATCCCCTTCAAACGCCCATTCGCCATCCGGATCAGCGGCTCTTTGCTCTGCCTGCTGTTCCGCCTTTTGCTCCTCTTTTTTCTGTTCCGCCGCAGATGCCTGCTCTGCCTTCTGATTTTTCTCAGCGTACAGCGCCTCGATCTCTGCTACGTCATAGGAACTGCCGCAGAACTCGCACTCCAACTTTCCGCTTTCGCTGGAATAATGGAGCGGGCCGGTACAGGACGGACACTGATAATTGGTCACTTGTGTGGGCATCCTTCGCCCTCCTCTCTCTGATCTCTGTGCTTAGCCGACGATGTCGCCGTCGTCAAAGGGGTCGCCGCATTCCGGGCAGAACTTGGGGGGCTTGGTGGGGTCGGCAGGCTCCCAGCCGCACTTGTCGCACTTGTACTGAGGCACGCCCGCCGGCTTCTTCGTGCCGCATTCTGCACAGAACTTGCCCTTGTTGGATGCGCCGCAGGTGGGACAAGTCCAAGCGCCCTCGGCAGACGCCTTGGGCGGCTCCGGCTTCTTGGCGCCGCACTCCGGGCAGAACTTACCGGTAGCCACATTGCCGCAGGCGCAGGTCCAGCTGTCGCCGGCGGGAGCGGCGGGCTGTGCCGGTGCAGCAGGTGCAGCAGGTGCGGGCTGTGCCGGTGCGCTCTGCACAGGCTGTGCCGCCTGCTGCTGTCCCATCTGGAACAGTGCCTGGGGGTTCATCCCGCCGGCAGCGCCAGCCATTCCCATGCCCATAAAGCCCATGGTGGCGCCGCCTTCATTGGCTGCTGCGGCCTGCATTGCGCTGGCCTGGGCGCCGACCAGATGCGCCGCTGCCCGAGTGGGGTCACGGAAGGCGGCGTTGCGCTGCATTTCCTTGATCATCTGCTCATCTTCCTCGGATGCCTTGATGCTGGACACGCCCAGGGAGACGATCTCGATGCCCCGCAGGTCACGCCACTTGGCGGAGAGGACATCGTTGAGGGCGTCCGCCAGCTCCAGGGTGTGGGCGGGGACGGCAGAGTAGCGGATGCCCATGTCAGAGATACGGGCGAACGCAGGCTGGAGCGCAGTGAGCAGCTCGGTCTTGAGCTGACCATCGATCTCGCTTCGGGTGTATTCCTGCTCCACGTTGCCGCACAGGTTGGTGTAGAACAGGATGGGGTTGGTGATACGATAGCTGTATTCGCCGAAGCAGCGGACGGAAATATCCACGTCCAGGCCGGCGTTCTGATCCACCACACGGAAGGGCACGGGAGAGGGGGTACCGTACTTGTTGCCCACCAGCTCCTTGGTGTTGAAATAGTAGATGCGCTGATCCTTGGGCGCCTCGCCGCCGAAGGTGAAGCGCTTGCCGATATTCTGGAATACCGCGCCGATGTTCTGGCTCAAGCTGCCGGTGAACAGGGAGGGCTCGGTAGAGAAGTCATAGGTATACTCGCCCGGCTCGGCGCACACATCTACCACCTTCCCCTGCTCTACGATCATCATGCACTGACCATCGGCCACGGCGACGACAGAGCCGTTGGAGATGATGTTGTCGCTGCCGTGCTTGTTGGAGGAGCGGCCGGAGACTCGCTTCTGTCCCTTTACCGCCAGCACCTCTGCCGGAATCGCATCGCAATAGAAGAATTCCTTCCACTGATCTGCCATGACGCCGCCTGCTGCGCCCATTGCTGCTTTAATCAATCCCATTTCTGTAATACTCCTTTCAGATGTTTGAAAATCTATGTATTTTGTCTGTCTGTACGGTCATTGGCGCCCTGTCCATTGCCCTGAACTGCGTTCTGACATGACACTGCGCACTAATTTATCATAGTATATCAAATTTCGCAGACAAATGCATTACCCAAAGGCAGTATTTTTTTCAGAAATCGTTCATATGGCTCCCTTGTACATCGGACAGGTACAAGCAAACGGAGACGCGCACCTTCCCGCGCCCTACGCTCGCCGGACAACCCCTCCGGCACTGCGTGCCACGGCAGAAAGTCAAGCAAGCGCAACACCATAGGCGCAAAAAACTTCGGCAGGAGATCGC
>CAKTHW010000102.1 GCA_934565425.1 uncultured Oscillospiraceae bacterium | reverse complement strand
TCCGTTTCGGCAGCACCCCAGCGCACAGGAACCCGGCCGCTCCCCCACCGGCCACGGCGGCGATGAGACTGCGCATCCCGTCCAGCAGGGACACGTCGGTGTAGCCCAGGACGCCGATGAAGGTCCACGTCAGGTAGTACAGCACGCCGGTGGCGAGACCCAGGGGCAGGATGCGCTTGCGGTAGCTCAACGCCAGGTAGCAGCTGCCGCAGAAGCAGCCCAGGCCGGAGGCCACCACCTCTGCGTTGCCCACCGCCCCCGTGCCGATCTTTCCGCCGGCGGCCAGGTGAGCGGTGACGAACAGGACCACCACGCTGACTCCAAAGGCCAACAAAACCCCGGCGATGAGGGAACTGACCAGCTGCACCACTTGCAGCTCTGACTGTTTCTCCTTCTGACTCAAAAAAACAACCCCCCGTCATAGCTTTGTCATCAGCATATGACGAGAGGTGGTCTTTCAGACTGAAAAACGGAGCGAGAATTACTTCTTCTCGTCCTTCTTTTCCTTCTTAGCGGGAGCGGGCTCGGGGCTGGTCTGAGAACCCTTGGTGCCGATGGCCCACTTGGTCATCTCGATGCGGACGCGGTCGGCGCCGGTCTCGATGACGACGCTGTTTTCCTTCACGGCACAGACGGTGCCCAGGATGCCGCCGATGGTGGTTACATCATCGCCGATCTTCAGGCTGTTGCGCAGCTCTTCCGCTGCCTTCTTCTTCTTGTTCTCCGGACGGATGAGCATGAAGTAGAACAGGACGATCATGACGACGATCAAGCCAATAGAATAACCCAAAGTAACGTACCTCCATTATACAGAACGCCACAACAGACGTTCAGACAGTTTACACTCTATTATAGCGGGTTTGCCAAAGAAAGACAAGCCCCTTTTTCCGCAATTACAGCCGTTTCATCAACCCTTCGCTATATTCCGCCCGGAAGGCGTCAAAGGTCCCCGCCTCCAGCTCTGCCCGGATGCGGGCCATCAGGTCGTTGTAGAACCACAGGTTGTGGGTCACCGCCAAGCGCATGGCCAGCATCTCCTCCGCCTTGAACAGGTGGCGCAGGTAGGCGCGGGAGTGGTTCCGGCAGGTAGGGCATTGGCAGTCGGGATCGAGCGGCTGGTTGTCCAGCTTATATTTTTCGTTCTTGATGTTGATGACACCCTTCCAGGTGAACAGCTTGCCGTGCCGGGCGTTCCGGGCGGGCATGACGCAGTCGAAGAAGTCCACGCCTCGGTAGACCCCCTCGATGATGTTCCAGGGGGTGCCCACACCCATCAGGTAACGGGGCTTGTCCTCCGGCAGGTAGGGCACGACCTCATCCAAAATCTCGTACATGGTCTCCGTCGGTTCCCCCACTGCCAGGCCGCCGATGGCGTAGCCATCGCAGGGGAGCTTTGCGATCTCTTTGGCGTGCCAGATGCGCAGGTCAGGGTAGATGGCGCCTTGGTTGATGCCGAACAGCATCTGCTGGGGGTTCACGCAGTCCGGTTCCGCCAGGAGCTGTTTGCGCACTTCGATGCACCGTTCCAGCCACCGCAGCGTCCGCTCGCAGGACTGCTTGGCGTAGGCGTGGGTGGAGGGATTCTCCACGCACTCGTCAAAGGCCATGGCGATGTCGGAGCCGAGATTGGCCTGGATGGTCATGGACTCCTCCGGCCCCATGAAGATTTTTCTGCCGTCCACGTGGCTGTGGAAGGTGACGCCCTCCTCCTTGATGTTCCGCAGCTTTGCCAGGGAGAAGACCTGGAACCCGCCGCTGTCCGTCAGGATGGGGCCGTCCCAGTTCATGAATTTGTGGAGGCCGCCCAGCTGCTTGATGACCTGGTCGCCGGGGCGGACATGGAGGTGATAGGTGTTGGACAGTTCGATCTGGCAGTGGATATTTTTCAGGTCGCCGGCGTCCAGCGCGCCCTTGATGGCGCCCTGGGTGCCCACGTTCATGAACACCGGCGTTTCGGCGGTGCCGTGGGCGCAGGTGAAGTGGCCGCGGCGGGCGTTGCCCTGGGTGGTGATGACTTCAAACATAATAAACTCGCTTTCTCAAGAGATGAACATGGCGTCCCCGAAGCTGAAGAACCGGTAGCGCTCCCGCACCGCCTCCTCGTAGGCGGCCAGCACGTGCTCCCGGCCTGCCAGGGCGGAGACCAGCATGATGAGGGTGGATTCGGGCAGGTGGAAGTTGGTGATGAGGGCGTCCAGGCATTTGAACCGGTAGCCGGGGTAGATGAAGATGTTGGTCCACCCGGATTTCACCGGCAGCGTCCCGTCCTCGTTGGCGAAGGACTCGATGGTGCGGCAGGAGGTGGTGCCCACACAGATGACCCGTCCCCCGTCCGCCTTGGTCTGGTTCACCATATCCGCCGTCTCTTGCGGGATGGCGCAGAACTCCGAGTGCATATCGTGGGCTTCTACATCGTCCACCTTCACCGGCCGGAAGGTGCCCAGCCCCACGTGGAGGGTCACGTAGGCCAGCTTGACCCCAATGGCCTGCACTTTTTCAAGCAGCTCCGGCGTGAAGTGCAGTCCCGCCGTGGGCGCGGCGGCGGAGCCGACCACCTTGGAGTAGACGGTCTGGTAGCGCTCCCCGTCCTGCAATTCCTCTTTGATGTAGGGCGGCAGGGGCATCCGTCCCAGCTGTTCCAGCACCTCCAAGAAGATGCCTTCATAGAAGAACTTCACCAGCCGGTTCCCGTCCGGCAGCACTTCCTGGATTTCCGCCTCCAACTGCCCGTCCCCAAAGTGGACATGGGCACCGGCGCGGAGCTTCTTGCCCGGCCGCACCAGGCACTCCCACACGTTGTCCCCCCGGTCGGTGAGCAATAAAATCTCCGCCGTCCCGCCGGTGTCCCGATGGCCGATGAGGCGGGCGGGGAGCACACGGGAGTTGTTCAGCACCAGGCAGTCGCCGGGGCGGAGGAACTGGGGCAGGTCGTAGAAATGGTGGTGGCCGATGGCGCCGGTGGTCTTATCTAAGGTCAGCAGCCGGGAGCCGTCCCGCTTTTCCAACGGGGTCTGGGCGATGAGCTCCGGCGGCAGGTCGTAATAAAAATCTTTTGTCTTCATAGGAATAGAATCCGTCCTTTGTTTGGCGTTCAAGTTACTATTATAGTGGCACTGTCCGTTTCTGCAAGTCATTTTTGCAACTTTGTCTTTTTCCGATTGCAATTTTTTCAAAAAACGGCCTATTCGCTCTTGACGAGGGGAAAAAACTGTGCTACCATGAATTTCAGATCATACAAATGCAGGATAGAGGCGCGGCACTCATCAGTATCCAGGGCATAAGACCCGGAGCCTGTTCAGCCATGGAGAAAGGGTGTGCCGCCGAAGGGATGCTGGTTTCCGGAACGCAGCGTCACCTGGGCGTGGGGTTAACAGCCCTTCGACTGTCACCTGAATCGAATTCAGGTGTTGAGCTGTCTGCTTCTTGTTACATATTTTGTCGCAGGCGCGCGTCCACCTTGACATTATAGTACGGAATCAGTCAGTTTTTCAACTACTGGTTCGTTTTTTTACCCTAATGACAAAATTGCTTCGTCTGCATAGATTGTATTGGCGATGTTTTTGGGAGGTAGTTTAAGATGAAAAAATACAAAGTAGGCGTTGTCGGTTGTACTGGCATGGTAGGTCAGCGCTTCATCACGCTGCTGGAGAACCACCCCTGGTTCCAGCTCACCGCCATTGCGGCCAGTGCCCGCAGCGCCGGAAAACCCTATGAAGAAGCCGTCAGCGGCCGCTGGAAGATGGACACCCCCATCCCAGAGGAAGCCAAACAGCTGGTCATCTACGACATTGATGCGCAGATGAAGGAATTCTGCGATCAGATCGACTTCACCTTCTGCGCGGTGGATATGGATAAGGACGCCACCCGCGCCCTGGAAGAACGGATCGCCAAGATGGAATGTCCCGTCGTCTCCAACAACTCCGCCCACCGGTTCACCCCCGACGTGCCCATGGTGGTGCCTGAGATCAATCCGGAACACATCAAGGTCATCCCCTACCAGAAGCAGCGTCTGGGCACCCAGCGCGGCTTCATCGCCGTCAAGTCCAACTGCTCCCTCCAGAGCTACGTCCCCGCCCTGCATCCCCTGCGGGAGAAGTTCGGCGTAGAGAAAGCCCTGGTCTGCACCTATCAGGCCATCTCCGGTGCCGGCAAGACCTTCGAGACCTGGCCGGAAATGGTGGATAACGTCATCCCCTACATCGGCGGCGAGGAAGAGAAGTCCGAACAGGAACCCATGAAGATGTGGGGCCACATCGAGAACGGCGTCATCGTCAACGCCGACTCCCCCAAGATCACTGCTCAGTGCCTCCGTGTCCCCGTCTCCAACGGCCACATGGCAGCGGTGTTCATGACCCTGGGGCAGAAGACCTCCGTGGAAGAAATCAAAGAGATCTGGCAGAACTACAAGGGCCGCGCCCAGGAGCTGGAGCTCCCCTCCGCCCCCAAGCAGTTCCTGCATTACTTCGAAGACCCCAGCTATCCGCAGACCAAGCTCCAGCGTGACCTGGAGGGCGGCATGGCCATCTCTCTCGGCCGCCTGCGTCCGGATACCCAGTACGACTACAAGTTCGTTGGTCTGTCACACAACACCCTCCGCGGCGCCGCTGGCGGCAGCGTGCTGCTGGGTGAGTTCCTGGTGGCTGAGGGCTACATTGATTATAAGGAATAAGTTTGTTCGTGTATCTACGGTTTTGATTTGATTTTTGATTGAAAGGATGATTGACCTATGAAGACTCCTATTTTTACCGGCGCTTGTGTGGCTATCGTCACTCCCTATAACGAAAACGGCATTGATTTCGATAAGCTGGGCGAGCTGATCGAGCTTCAGATCGCAGGCGGCACCACCGCCATCACCATCTGCGGCACCACCGGCGAAGCCTCCACCCAGACCATCGAAGAGCACAAGGCTGCCATCGAATACTGCGTCAAGAAGGTGGATCACCGGGTCAAGGTCATCGCCGGCACCGGCAGCAACTGCACCATGACCGCCCTGGATCTGTCCCTGTACGCAGAGTCCTGCGGCGTCGATGGCCTGCTCATCGTCACTCCTTATTATAATAAGGCCACTCAGGCCGGTCTCATCCAGCACTACACCTACATCGCTGACCGGGTACATACCCCCATCATCATGTACAACGTGCCCTCCCGAACCGGCACCGCTTTCACCGCAGAAACCTACTACGAGCTGAGCAAGCATCCCATGATCAACGGCATCAAGGAAGCTTCTGGCAACTTCGGCCTGGTCACCCACACCCTGGCACTGTGCGGCGATAACATCAACATCTGGTCTGGCAACGATGACCAAGTGGTACCCCTGATGGCATTGGGCGCCA
>CAKTHW010000101.1 GCA_934565425.1 uncultured Oscillospiraceae bacterium | reverse complement strand
GCGTCCGGATAGCGCTCCGCCAACACCTTCATCAGGTGGGATGCTAGCGTTTCCAAGTCCATGATGTCATCCTTGACCGCGCCGGTGAACGCCAGGTTCAGTCCCACCGACTGGTCTTCAAATTTCGGCCACAGGATACCCGGCGTGTCCAGCAGCTCCAAGCCGTTGTCCACCGTGATCCACTGCTTGCCCCGAGTGACGCCGGGACGGTTCTGAGCCTTGGCGGATTTCCGGCCCGCTACCTTATTGATAAAGGTGGACTTACCCACGTTGGGCACCCCCACCACCATGGCGCGGACAGGACGTCCCACCTGGCCCTTTTCCGCCCACTTGGCAATTTGCTCCTTCAAAATGCTCTTGACCACCGGCGAGAACTGCTTCACGCCCGCGCCGGTCTTGCAGTCGGTCTGGAGGACGGACGCACCGTCGCTGCGGAGGTAGTTGGACCACGCCTTGTTCATGGCCGGGTCGGCCTGGTCGGCACGGTTGAGGATGATGAGGCGGGGCTTGCCGCCCAGCAATTCATCTAAATCCGGATTCCGACTGGAAATGGGGATACGGGCGTCGATGATCTCCACCACCAGGTCTACTAACTTCAGGTTGGCGGCGATCATCCGCCGGGTCTTGGTCATATGACCGGGATACCATTGTACGTTCATAGGCACCTCCCGTTGGGTTCTATCGAAAAAACGACGTTTGTTTATCGGTTGATAGCAAAAAAGGAGCGGGTTGCCCGCTCCTTTCGATTGCACAAGAGAAATTACAGCTTGGTCTTGACCTTTGCAGCCTTGCCAACACGGCCACGCAGGTAGTACAGCTTTGCACGACGCACCTTGCCCTTGCGGACGGTTTCCACCTGGACCACGTTGGGGGAATGCACGGGGAAGACCTTTTCCACGCCGACGCCATAGGAGATACGGCGGACGGTGAAGGTTTCGTTGACGCCGCCGTGCTTCTTGGCGATGACAGTGCCTTCGAAGATCTGGATACGCTCTTTTGCGCCTTCCTTGATCTTGATGTGGACGCGGACGGTGTCACCGATGCGGATGACGGGTGCTTCTGCCTTGACGTTCTGGTCGTTCAGAACTTTGATCAGATCGGTTTTCATGGATGTTCCTCCTGTTTTTTATAGATGGTCATTAGGCAAAGTTGAGCCCGTCCTATGGTGTTGCGGACGGCAATCCCAGAGGACCACCCTTTATTCAACTGGTCTAGCATACCACATTTCCGACCCGATTGCAACCATTTTCACCGAAAAACTTTCCCTTCCCCATCGTAGATCTCGTTCCGGTGATAGCGGACAAAATCCGGCGCAGCGTCCGGCCGCAGGTTCCGGATGGTGTCAATGACAATGGACGGGTTCAGCCCCGGATTCTGCGCCATGAGTCGGGCATGGACGGTGATGCGTCCCTCCTCCGCCGTCATCTCCCACAGGTGGATCATGGGGATCAGGTCGATTTCCGTATAGCCCTTCTTGGACTTTTTGGACTTCTTCTGGATGACCAGGCTCTCCTGCCCCAGCAGCGCCTGAATTTCCGCTACTGCGTGCTCCGGCACGCCGTTGTCGTACTCCATCACCAGCGTCCAGTCGATCTCCGCCAGCCGTTTCAGGGGCGTCTCGATGGGGTAGCATTCTACCACGTGGATGCCCTCCGGCATGGTCTCGTTCATGTGGGCGGGCACCTCTTCCGGCGCCATGCCCTCATTTAATGTGAACTCCAACAGCTCGCAGTCGCTGGAATAGCCCACCGACAGGGGCAGGGCGATGGAGACATAGGCGTGCTTGTTGAACCCCTGGGTCTGCCAGATGGGCACTTCGGCACGGGTGAACACCCGCTGGAAGGTAGCCATCAGGTCCAGGTGGGAGATATAGCAGGCGCGTCCACTCTTGGTGAAGCGGAGACGATGTTTGGGTTTTGCCATGTTTGATTACCTCCGATCTTCGTCACAGAACACGCCGTCCGGCAGCAGACAGTTGGCACCGCAGCCCATGCACTTCACCCGACAGTCCGGCGTGATGACCGAGCGATACGCCTGCTCCCGCTCCCGCCACAGGTATTCGGGATGGACGCCGATGTCGATCATGCTCCAAGGCAGCAGCTCGTCCTTGGGGCGCTCCCGCAGGGCGTAGAAATCCGGGTCGATGCCGGTCTCGGCAAAGGCTTCCATCCAGCGCTGGAAGTCGAAATACTCGCTCCAGGAGTCCAGCCGGGCGCCCTTGCGCCACACGGTCTCCAGCAGCTTCCCCAGCCGCCGGTCGCCGCGGGCCAACACCGCTTCGATGTAGCTGGTCTCCATCTCGTGCCAGTTGTACTGGATGGATTTGTTCTTGATGGAGTTGCGCAGCAAGTCCACCCGCCGGTGGTACTCTTCCCGCGTGATCTGCGCCTCCCACTGGAAGGGCGTGAAGGGCTTGGGCACGAAGAAGGAGGTGGAGACGGTAATGCGCAAGCCGCGGCTCTTGTTGACGGCGTAGCTCTTCCACGTCCAGTACACCTTCTCCGCCAACTGGGCGATACCGATGACGTCCTCGTCGGTCTCGGTGGGCAGACCCAGCATGAAGTACAGCTTCACCGCGTTGCAGCCGCCCTCGAAGGCGGTGCGGCAGGATTGGAGCAGGTCTTCTTCCTTCACGTTCTTGTTGATGGTGTCCCGCATCCGCTGGGTGCCCGCTTCCGGGGCAAAGGTGATGCTGGTCTTGCGCACTCGCTGGAGGCGCTGCATGATGCTCATGGAAAACCCGTCCGCCCGGAGGGAGGGCAGGTTGATGTTGATGTTGCGGGGGTCGCAGTATTCCAGCAGGCCGTCGCACAACTCGGTCAGGGGGCGGTAGTCGCTGGTGGACAGGCTGGAGAGGGTCATCTCCTGGTAGCCGGAGTCTTTGCAGGATTCGATGCCCTGCTTCACCAGCAGGTCCACGCTCCGGGGCCGCACCGGACGGTAGCAGTACCCGGCCTGGCAGAACCGACAGCCCCGGATACAGCCCCGGAACACCTCCAGCATCACCCGGTCGTGGACGATGTCGGTGGAGGGGATGATGGTCTTGACGGGGAAAAAGGACTTGTCCAGGTCGGCCACGATGCGCTTGCGGATGTGCTCCGGCGCGCCGTGGGTGGGGGTGATGGCCTGGACGGTGCCGTCCTCGTGGTAGGTCACCTCATACAGGCTGGGCACGTACAGACCGGGCACCTGGGCGGCGTGCTGCAGGAACTCCGCCCGGCTCCAGCCTTCCTGTTTCCCCTTCCGGTACAGGTCGATCATCTCCAGCGTCACGTCCTCCCCTTCGCCCAGGGAGAAGATGTCGATGAAATCCGCCAACGGCTCCCCGTTGTACACGCAGGTGCCGCCGGCCACGATGATGGGGTCCTCTTCGCCCCGCTGGTCGCTGTGGAGGGGGATGTGGGCTAGGTCCAGCATATTCAGCACGTTGGTGTAGGCCATCTCATAGCCCAGGGAGAAGCCGACAAAATCAAACTCCTTCAGGCTGTCGCCGCTCTCCAGGGCGTAGAGAGGGATGTCCGCCTTGCGCATCTCCTCCTCCATGTCCCCCCAGGGGGCGAAGGCGCGCTCGCACCAGACGCCGTCGGCTTCGTTCATGGAGCCGTAGAGGATGCGCAGTCCCAGGTTGGACATGCCAATTTCGTAAGTGTCCGGGAAGCACATGGCGAAGCGCACGTCCACCGTCGCCTTGTCCTTGATGATCTCGTTGTATTCCCCGCCGGTGTAGCGGGCGGGTTTCTGTACGCGCAACAAAATGCGCTCTAGCTTTGCGTCAATCATGATGGTTCGTCCTATCGCGCCGTGTACTCCTCTCACGGCACCGCTTTCTTTCAGATGGTTACTATTTTACCGGAAAGCGGCGGGAATGACAAGGCACCTTTTGCAAGAAGTTGCCTCCCACCCAACCGGCCAGCAGCAGCAGCCGCATCCCCGCGTCCCCGCCCCACCACAACGCAGCGCCCACCGCCGCCAGTCCCAATCCGCCGGACAGCGCCAGCACCACCTGTTCCGCCCGCCGCTCCCCCACCTTGGGTCGCAGCAGTCCGGCACAGAGCACCGCCCCGTCCAGCGGGAACACCGGCAGCAGGTTGAACAGCGCCAGCAATAAATGCTCCGCCCCGAACAGCGCCGCCCCGGGCCACTGCCCCACCCACGGGGTCACGCAGAGCAAGGCGAAGAGCAGGTTGCAGAGCGGACCAGCGGCGGCGATGCAGAGCAGATCCCTGTCCCGCACCAGCGCCCCGTCGGCGAAGTCCAGCACGCACCCGAAGGCGGTCATGGACAGCGCCCGCACCGGGACGCCACGCCAGCGCGCCGCCAGCAGGTGCCCGCCCTCGTGGAGGGCGGCGGCCAGGAGGAAGGTGACCAGGAAGGATGGGGTGCTCTGGTAGAGGAGCAGGGCGGCCACGAAGAGGAACCCCGGCGTCACCCGCACCCGGCAGATGCGCAGCCGCTCCGGCGTCCAGTCTACCCCCATCCGGTCACCGGGTCCGGTTCCAGCTCAGGGCGTTGAGGAAGGGCGAGTAGTCCCCTTGCAGGCTGGTGGAAGTGCTGGTGGGCTGGACGGCGAAGGCGGTGACGCAGAAGTCCTCCAGGGCGTCCTGGACGCCGCCGCCCTGCTCCATCTGGGTGGAGAAGCAGCGGACGGCCTCCTCGAAGTCGCAGGAGCAGGACAGGATGTTCCGCAAAAAGGGTTCCGCCTGGGCCTTCACCGCAGGCACCCAACGGGCGCCCACGTAGCACAGGGCGAAGATGAGCAGCGCGGCTCCCAGCCGGATGCCCTCCCGCTTCACCCAGCGGGCGGAACGGGGGCGGTCGGCGGGGCGTTTGCGTGGGCTGCGGGGGTTGGATGGGGTCGGTCTGGACATGGTTCCACCTCATTTCAAGTCGTTGGAACGGGCGTGCCGTTCTCCTCCATAGCTATGCCGGGCGGGTGTCGGTTATGTGGGCGGTAAAAATCTCCCGTTTTCCCTTGACTTTCTTCCCGGGATGGCATATAATAAAATACCGTCAACGGGACGTGGCGAAGTTTGGTATCGCGCTTGGTTCGGGTCCAAGAGGCCCCGGGTTCGACTCCCGGCGTTCCGACCATCGGCAGCACTGAATCGAAAGGTTCAGTGCTGTTTTTTCTCGCTCTTTTCTCTGTAAAGTGTTTTTACTTCGCAGATATTTCGACCCGTTTCCGCCTCATCCCCCTGCAACATATCTGTAAATCATTTTTACTTTACAGATATGAAAAAGCCGATTTTTGCGCACTTTTTGTCCCCATACGTGTGCATTTCCTTGTGTTTTCTCCCAAAATCCTGTATAATAAACCCAATCACGGGCACAAACGCCCATCGAAAAAGAGAAGAAATCAAACCGGGAGGAATTCCATGAAATCATATCGCAACCGCCCCTGGCTCGCCCTGGCGCTGACCTTGGCGCTGCTGCTCTCCCTGGCCGCCCCCGCCTATGCCGCGGAGGACGTGACC
>CAKTHW010000100.1 GCA_934565425.1 uncultured Oscillospiraceae bacterium | reverse complement strand
ACCATCTGCAAGCCTTCATCGACAGCCTGAACCAGCTCCTGGCCGACCGTCCCACCCTCCAAGCCTATCCCCTGGACCGGCGGGCGGCAGGGACCCTCCCTCTGCCTCAGCCTCTGCGCACCCAGCTGCGCCATGCGGCAGGCGGGGTGTACAATCACCGGTTCTACTTCTCTCTCCTGCAAAATCCCGCTCCGGCGGAGCCGTCTGGGGCGCTGGCGGAGGCCATCAGCCGCTGTTTTGGCAGCTTTGACCAGTTCAAGACCGCGTTCCGCACCGCCGCCCTGTCCGTGTTCGGTTCCGGCTACGCCTGGCTGGTGTGGGGACGGCAGGGGCTGCGCATTGTGACCACGCCCAACCAGAACAACCCGCTGGCCATGGGGCTGTGTCCTATTTTAAATGTAGATGTGTGGGAGCACGCCTACTATCTCAAGCACTGCTGGAACCGTGGGGACTACCTGGACTGCTGGTTCCAGGTGGTGAACTGGGGGCAGGCGGAGGAGAACTATCGGATGTGCCGACAGGGTCAGTGCTGGCCTGGGAGCGCATAAGGGGGGATTTTTCGTCCATACTACTCCTGTACGCAGTTTAGACGACAGGAGGATGACCATGAGACGGGAACGCTTAGGCGACAACGCCGTAAAGATCAACACCCGGGATCGGCTGCTCCGAGCCTGGGAGAACTCTATGGAATTGGTGCTGGATTACCAGGCCTACAAGCAGGAGATCAAGGACAACGACGATGTGTGCCGCATCTTTGACCAGTTCGCTGAGGACGAGGCCATGCACGCCAGACGGTTCCGGCAGCTGCTGCAGAACTGCCAGGATGAATATTTGAAGGACTGACAGACGGGAACGGGAGAGCTTTTTGCAAGGTTCTCCCGTTCCACTTTCATTTTGGAAAGTTCTTTTGGGCACTTTGTCTCTTGCCTCCGGCCTCGGTTGTGGCTACAATAGTACTATCGCCAAATTTACCACAACGCCCAACACAGAGACGAGGTATGAAATATGGATAAGATCAAAATGACCACTCCCCTGGTGGAGATGGACGGGGACGAGATGACCCGCATCCTCTGGAAGGAGATCAAAGAGGAGCTGCTGCTGCCCTTCGTGGACCTGAAGACGGAATACTACGACCTGGGTCTGCCGGAACGGGACAAGACCGGCGACCAGGTGACCATCGACGCCGCCAACGCCACCAAAAAGTATGGCGTGGCCGTCAAGTGCGCCACCATCACCCCCAACGCCCAGCGGATGGAGGAGTACAAGCTGACCGAGATGTGGAAGAGCCCCAACGGCACCATCCGTTCCATCCTGGACGGCACCGTGTTCCGCACCCCCATCATGGTGGAGGGCATCTCCCCGGTGGTCAAGAACTGGCAGGCGCCTATCACCATCGCCCGTCACGCCTTCGGCGACGTGTACAAGGCCACCGACTACCGGGTCCCCTGCCCCGGCAAGGCGGAGCTGCTGTTCCACGGGGAGGATGGGACGGAATTCCGGAAGACCATCTACGACTTCGAGTGTCCCGGCGTCCTGCAGGGGCAGTTCAACAAGGATTCCTCCATCTACTCCTTCGCCCGCTCCTGCTTCCAGTATGCCATCGACACCAAGCAGGATCTGTGGTTCTCCACCAAGGACACCATCTCCAAGCAGTATGACCACCGGTTCAAGGATATTTTCGCGGAAATCTTTGCCGCGGAATATGAGGCAAAATTCAAGGAACTGGGCATCACCTATTTCTACACCCTCATCGACGACGCCGTCGCCCGGGTCATCCGCAGCAAGGGTGGGTTCATCTGGGCGTGCAAGAACTATGACGGCGACGTGATGAGCGATATGGTCTCCACCGCCTTCGGCTCCCTGGCTATGATGACCTCTGTCCTGGTCAGCCCCGACGGCAACTACGAGTACGAGGCCGCTCACGGCACCGTGACCCGCCACTACTACAAGTATCTCAAGGGCAAGGAGACCTCCACCAACCCTGTGGCCACCATCTTCGCCTGGTCTGGCGCCCTGCGCAAGCGTGGGGAACTGGACGGCATCCCGGAGCTGGGTCAGTTCGCCGACGCACTGGAAGGGGCTACCCTGGACACCATCCGCTCCGGCGTCATGACCGGCGACCTGGCGCTGCTGTGGGAGGGCGAGGAGCCTGCTCAGAAGGTGAGCAGCATCGCCTTTTTGAAGGAGATTCGGAACCATCTGGAGGCAAAACTCAGCTGATTTCCAGAAAGATAGAACCATACATCTAAGGAGGTAATTGTGATGAAAATCGTAGTACTGGACGGCTACGCTGGCAATCCCGGTGACCTGAGCTGGGACGAGCTGCGCAAGCTGGGGGATCTGACCATTTATGACCGGACGCCCTTCGACCGCAAGACCATTTTGGAGCGCATCGGGGACGCCGAGCTGGTTTTTACCAACAAGACCCCCCTGTCCGCCGCCATCTTTGACGCCTGCCCCAACCTGAAGTTCGTGGGCATCCTGGCCACCGGCTACAACATCGTGGACATCGACGCCGCCAAGGCACACGGTGTGGTGGTCTGCAATGTCCCCGGCTACAGCACCGACGCGGTGACCCAGATGACCCTGGCGCTGCTGCTGGAAATTTGCAGCCATGTGGGGCACCACAGTGAGCGGGTTCACGCCGGTGAATGGTCTGCCTGCGCCGACTTCTGCTTCTGGGACTTCCCCCTGATGGAGCTGGCACATAAGACCATCGGCATCATCGGCTTCGGCTCCATCGGTCAGTCTGTGGGTAAGGTTGCCCGCGCCCTGGGCATGAACGTCCTGGCCACCGGCTCCCATCCCACTGAGGCAGGCAAGGCCATCGGCACCTACGTAGACCTGGACACCCTGTACGCCCAGTCCGACATCATCTCCCTCCACTGCCCCCTGTTCCCGGAGAACCGTGAGATGATCAACAAGGACGCCATCGCCAAGATGAAGGACGGCGTCATTTTGCTGAACACCGCCCGCGGCGCGCTCATCGTGGAGCAGGACGTGGCAGACGCTCTGAACAGCGGCAAGATCTACGCCGCCGGTCTGGACGTGGCCGCTGTGGAACCCCTGCCCGCCACCAGCCCCCTGCTGACTGCTAAGAACTGCATCATGACCCCCCACATCGCCTGGGCCACCAAGGAAGCCCGTCAGCGGCTGATGAACATCGCCGTGGACAACCTCCGCTGCTTCCTGGACGGCAAGCCTCAGAATGTGGTGAATCCGTGAACAGTATGAAGTTACAAGACATCCTTGCGATGCAGGCCGCGCGGCAGCGCGCCTATGAGGCAGACCTGGACGACATGGTGCGCTATGGCAAGGGGGCGCTGTTTACCAGCACGGTCATCGTGGATCTGTACAAGATGTTCGACCAAAAGGAAGAGAACCTGACGGGACTGCGGCTGGAGATCCCGGCGGAGGTCACCCTGGGGCAGCTGGAACAGTTGCTGGGCGAGGTGACTCAGGAACAGTTCTCCGACGCCTTTTTCCTGGAGCAGCTGCAGCCCTATTTCAGCGGCATCGTGGCAGACGAATGGCAGGAAGAGCCCCAGACCTTGGAGTATCTCACCTCCGACCGCGGCTCTGACCTGCTCCTGCGTCCGGAAGGGGCGACGCTGGACGATCACGGCTGGCCGCTCCTGGCGGATGGCTGCATCGGATATGTGTCCCTGCCCATGATGTACCCGACTCAGGAAGAGCTGCTGGTCATCGACATCCCCACTCACGTGAACCTGAACGACGCGGCAACCTTCCTCCTGTCCTCCGGCATCGCCATGAACCAGGCGTTTGCGGCGGACATCAATGAATTCCTCTGATCGACAAAAAAACAGGAGACCCCGGTCTCCTGTTTTTTATTGATGTTTTTCCGGTCGGTTTTTCTTCGTCCACTGGCTGGGGTTGCTGTCGTCCGGGATGGCACCGGACAGGATTGCCTCATAGTGCGCCACCTTCCCGTTCATATAGTCCACCGTGGCTTGGGCTTCCGCCAGGCGTTGATATGCCTGCTCCCGCTGGCGGAGGATGATCTGGTAGCGAGCCTGTAGGTTCTCCTGGGACTCGGGCAGGCGGCAGAGGGCGCAGTACTCCTTGATGTCCTCGATGGACGCGCCGCAGCCCTTCAGGCAGGTGATGCCCTGCATCCAGTTCACCGACTCCTCGTCAAAAACCCGTCGGTTCCCCTTGTCCCGGCGGCAGGGGAGCAGTTCTATGTCGGTGTAGTAGCGGATGGTGTGCTCGCTGGTGTGGAACAGTTCGGCGAACTGTTTGATGGTATAGGTCATAACTTCCCTCCCAAACTTGAAAAAAGCCCTTGACTTCGAGTTACTCGAAGGTGCTATCCTCAGGATACCACCAAACATCCCATGACGCAATCTCAGAATGGAGGGTTTTTATGGAATTTACCACCCTGAACAACGGCCAGACCATGCCCCTGCTGGGCTTTGGCACCTTTCAGATGAACGACGCAGCCTGCCGGGACGCCGTGTGCGCCGCCATCCAGACCGGTTACCGGCTCATCGACACGGCGGAAGCCTACGGCAACGAGGCCGCAGTGGGCCAGGGCATCCAGGCCAGCGGCATCGCCCGCAGCGACCTGTTCCTGGCCACCAAGGTCAACTTCCGCTCCTACGACCACGCCCGAGACACAGTGCTGGCCTCTCTGGACAAGCTCCAGACCGACTACCTGGATCTGGTGCTCCTCCACTGGCCCTTTGGAAACTACTATGCCGCCTGGCGAGAGCTGGAACGACTGTACCAGGAAGGCGTAGTCCGCGCCATCGGCATCTCCAACTTCGACCCGGACCGGATGATCGACCTGATGCAGTTCAACCAGGTGACTCCGGCGGTGAACCAGATCGAGACCAACCTCCACTGCCAGCGGCAGACGGAACGGGTGTGGCTGGACAAGTACCAGGTGCAGCATATGGCCTATGCGCCGCTGGGACAGGGACAGCGTGGGGAGATGTTCGCAGAACCCCAGGTGCTGGCGCTGGCGGAGCGGTATGGCAAGACGTCGGGACAGATCCTGCTGCGCTTTTTGACCCAGCAGGGCATTGTCGCCATCCCCAAGAGCGTGCATCCGGAGCGGATGGCGGAAAATCTGGCGATCTTTGATTTCACGCTGACCGAGGCGGAGCTGGAGACCTTGCGTGGGCTGGACAAGGGCGTACCCATGATCGGCAAAGCAGCGGTGCCAGAGTTTGTGGAATTTGCCATGACCTGGTGACCAGTCGGGAGGCCGTCAAAAACTTGTCCACATTCCTGTGCATTTTTTCTCGGTCTCCCCCCTTGTCAACGGAAATCGACCGTGCTATACTGTAATCACAGCTGAATAGTGGTGTCTTCAGGGCAGGGTGAAATTCCCGATTGGCGGTCAAAGTCCGCGAGCGTTTCGGCGCAGGATTCGGTGCAACTCCGGAACCAACAGTGATAGTCTGGATGGAAGAAGACGTGTTATAATGTCGTGTATGATAGATTTGTGGTGGGAGTCTCATCACCCTTTTTCGCACGCCAAAATGATATTTAACACCTGGAAGACAACTCTGTATTCAGGTGTTATTT
>CAKTHW010000099.1 GCA_934565425.1 uncultured Oscillospiraceae bacterium | reverse complement strand
GGTATCAACCACGGCTGGTCTCTTTTTACATAGGATATTTTGCTGCGTACTCTTTGAAGATCATGTTGAATTCATGGTTCCCGTACTTGACCCCTTGCAGATAGCGGTGGGCGTCGAAGGTATCGTGTTCCACTTCGATGACGGCCACGGCGATGTTGGAGCAGTGGTCGGAGATGCGCTCGTAGTTGTTGAGCAGGTCGGAGAAGATGAAGCCCTTTTCGATGGTGCACACGCCCTGCTGGAGGCGCTTGATGTGCCGGTCCTTCATCTTGGCGGTGAGCTGGTCGATGACCTCTTCCAGCGGTTCCACCCGGGCGGCTAAGTCCATGTCGTTGGTCTCGTAGGCTTTTACGGTCATGCTCAAGATCTCGTCGATGGCTTTGATGAGGTTATCCAGCTCGTCCTGCGCCTCCTGGGTGAAGGACAGGCCCTTGTCGTGGATTTCCTTGGCCACGCCCACCAGGTTCACAGCGTGGTCGCCCAGACGCTCGAAGTCGCCCACCGCGTGGAGCATCTTGGAGATGACATGGGAGTCGTCCTGGGACAGGGCTTGGGCGGAGAGCTTGACCAGGTAGGTGCTCAGGCGGTCTTCAAAGGCGTCGATCTCTTCCTCCGTTTGCAGCACCAGCAGCTGATCGCTGTCACTGTAGTGGGAGAACTGCTGCACTGCCAGCCGGATGTTCTCCCGTGCCAGCTCCAGCATCTTATTGGTCTCGTTGTTGCACTCCTGGATGGCGACAGAAGGGGTGCTCAGCAGGCGTTCGTCCAGGAAGGGCACGGCAGCCAATCCCCCGCTCTGTGCAGCGTCCTCCTTGTCCTTGGCCACCCATTTGGCCAGCTTGAGCAGGTACTTGCTGAAGGGCATGAGGACCATGGTGGTGAGGATGTTGAAGATGGAGTGGAGCATGGCGATGGTGACCGGGGTGACCGGCAAATCCATGAAGGCGAAGTCAAAGATCGCGTTGGTCAGGGTGAGCAGGGGCAGCCAGATGATGGTGCCCAGGACGTTCACCGAGATGTGCATGACCGCCACCCGCTTGGCCTGGGTGTTGGCGCCGATGCTGGAGATGAGGGCGGTGACGCAGGTGCCGATGTTCTGCCCCATGATGATGGGGATGGCCATGGCGTAGGAGATGCTGCCGGTGAGGGAGAGTGCCTGGAGCATACCCACAGAGGCGGCAGAGCTTTGGATGATGCCTGTGACCACGGTACCTACGGCCAGGCCGATGAGGGGCTGGTTGAACTTGGTCATGAGCTGGGCGAAGGCAGGGGAATCGGCCAGGGGGCTGACGGCGTCGGTCATCAGGTTCATGCCGAAGATGAGGACGGCGAAGCCCACCAGGACGGTGCCGATGCTCTGCTTTTTGTCGCTCTTGCAGAGCATGGTCATGATGACGCCCACCATGGCGAAGACCAGGGAAAAGTTCTCCGGCTTCAGCATCTGCATCCAGACAGCGTCGCTCTCGATGCCGGACAGGCTCAGGATCCAGGAGGTCAGGGTGGTGCCGATGTTGGCGCCGAAGATGATGTGGAGGGTCTGGGAGAAGTCCATGATGCCGGAGTTGACCAGACCCACCATCATGACAGTGGTGGCGGAGGAGGACTGGATGGCGATGGTGATGACGGCGCCCATGACCAGGCTGATGAGGGGGTTGGCGGTCATCTTTTTCAGCAATAGCTCCAGCTTGCCGCCGGCCATCTTTTCCAGACTCCCGGACATGACGTTCATGCCGAAGAGGAAGAAGGCCAGGCCGCCGATGAGGGTGATGACAGAGAAGATATTCATAGGGGATACCACTCCTTTGGGACGATTTTACACGCTTTTTACATTCAAGCTCGATTTAACATTCTTTTAACACGTGCTATATTTCTTCACAGCTTGTTCATTTTATCAACTCTATGTTAAATCTGAGCTTGCCCAATGTTAAATCTATGTAAAATAGACTGGGTGGCCTTGATTTTCGTCAAAACCACCCAGTCTCCGTGTCTTTTTTTCGATTTGAAACGTTATCCTTTGGGGAAAATCACCGAAATAGCCGTCCCCTGCCCCACGGTGCTGTTCACTTCGATTTTTGCTTTATGATACGCAGCGCCGTGTTTTACGATCGAAAGCCCCAATCCGGTGCCGCCGACGGCGCGGGAGTGGCTCTTATCCACCCGGTAGAAGCGCTCAAAAATGCGATCCACTTCCTCCGCCGGGACACCAATACCAGTATCTTCCACGGTCAAGACCACCTGTTCCTGGGTCTCGGAGACCAAAACATTGACCTGACCGTTCTCCTTGTTGTACTTGATGGCGTTGTCGCACAGGTTGTAGACGATCTCGTCCACCACCTGGTCAACACCCCAAAACGTGCCAGTCGTACCGGCCAGGTGGAAGGTGATGCCTCTCCGCTGTGCCGCGTGCTCCAGGCGGGTGACCACTCGTTTGCAGATGCCCAGCAGCTCCACCTGCTCCTTCTCATAGGCCACCTCCCGGCTCTCCAGCTGGGACAGGCGGATGATGTCCTCCACCAGCGCCATGAGCCGATGGGCTTCGTCGTAGATCTTACCGGCAAACCCCTTCACGTCCTCCGGCTGTGCCACACCCTCCCGGATGATCTCGGCGTAGCCGGAGATGGAGGTCAGGGGGGTCTTCAGCTCGTGGGACACGTTGGCGGTGAACTCCCGGCGCATTTCATCCTGCTGCTTGTGTGCCTGGCGCAGGGCTTCCATCTGGTACTGGATCTGCTTGTTCTGCCCGCTGATGCGCTGCACCAGAGGACGCAATTCGGGATACACGTCCCGCTCGTCCGGGTTTTCCAGGCTGATGTGGTTGATGGGTTCGATGATGCTCTCAGACACCCGATAGGCCAAAAAGGCCGCCAGACCCACCGCCAGCACCAGCACGGCCACCAGGGCTTGGAACTGGCTGACCAGCAGGGAGACCACGGTGTACTGGGTGCCGGACAGACGCAAGATGGTGCCGTCATCCAAGCGCAGGGCGTAGTTTGTGGTCTTGCGGGAGAGGGTGCTGGAGTAACGGGTGCTCTCCCCTTCGCCGGTCTTCATGGCCTGCTGGACCTCGTCACGGTCGGCGTGGTTCTCCATGTCCTCCGCCTTGGCCACGCTGTCAAACAGCACGGTGCCGTCCCGGTCGATCCAGGTGATGCGGTTGGCGCTGTCCTTGGGCAGCTTGGTCTGGAGGAAGTCCTTGCCGCCTTCCTCTACGGCAGCGGCCACGTAGGCGGTCTCTGCCTTCTGTTCCGCCTGGCGTTCCTCGGAGAAGTAGCTGTACAGCGACCACATGAACAGCGCCGTACAGGCCACGAACACCGACATGGCCACCAGGAACATATGCTTAAAGAGTTTCCCTCTCACTTGGTTCCCCTCCGATCTTATATCCGACGCCTCGGACGGTCTTGATGAGCCGTCCCGCGTCCCCTAATTTGTGCCGCAGCGTCCGGATGTGGACGTCCACCGTCCGGTTCTCCCCGTCAAAGGAGTAGCCCCAGATGTCGTTGAGCAGCTGATCCCGGGTGAGCACCCGGCCTTGATTTTGCAGCAGACAGGTGAGCAGGGAGAACTCCTTGTTGGTCAAGGTCACTTCCTCCCCTTCCACCATCACCAGGTGCTTGGACAAGGACACGTACAGCATCCCCAGCCGGAACTCCTCCCCTGCCGACCGCTTGGTGGTGCGGCGCAGGAGGGCTTTCGCCCGGGCGACCAGCTCCATCATGCCGAAGGGTTTGGCCAGATAGTCATCCGCCCCGTTGTCCAGACCCAACACCTTGTCGTACTCGCTGTTCTTGGCGGAGACCAGCAAAATGGGGATGGACGCGGTAGCCGGAGCCGCGCGCAGGCGGCGCAGGATGCTCAGGCCGTCCTCTTCCGGCAGCATGATGTCCAGCAAGACCAGGTCGGGCAGCTGCCCCTCCATGGCCTTCCAAAACTGGGACGGCCGCTCGAAGCCGGTGGCGTCCAGGCCGCTGTGGTTTAATGTATACGTCACCAATTCTCGAATATTGGCGTCGTCTTCTACCAGATAAATCAAAGGAATCCCTCCCTTTCTGCCCCTATTATAGTCCACAATTTCCGATTCGTCATGTTAAATGTACGTAAAATGATGACACACTTGAGCTTTTTGCGCAAGTACTTTACAATAAAATGATGCCATTTTGATGCCGTTTTACGGTATCTTAAAGAAAAAAGGAGGGAGAGACCGTTGATTCGCATTTTGATCGTAGAGGATGAACTGCCCATCGCCAACCTCATCCGGCTGAGCCTGTCCAAGGCCGGGTACACCTGCGACTGCGTGTACGACGGCGCGGCCGCCGCCGACCAGATCGCCGCTCAGAGCTATGACCTCATCCTGCTGGACGTGATGCTGCCGGAGGTGGACGGGTTCACCTTATTAGAATATATCCGACCTTATGAAATCCCCGTCATTTTCCTCACCGCCAAGAACGCCGTCCAAGACCGGGTGAAAGGGCTGCGGCTGGGGGCGGAGGATTATATCGTAAAGCCCTTCGAGGTGCTGGAGCTGCTGGCGCGAGTGGACGTGGTGCTGCGGCGCTACCACAAGAACGACGCGCCCATCACCATCGCCGGTTTAGAAATCGACCCACGCTCCATGCAGGTGCGCCGGGACGGGATCGAAATTCCCCTGACCCGGAAGGAGTACGACCTGCTGTTGCTCTTCGCCCGGAACCCCAACATCGCCCTGTACCGGGAGACCATCTACCGGCGGGTGTGGGGCGGTGAGTTCAATTTTGAGAGCAAGACCGTTGACCTGCACGTCCAGCGCCTGCGGAGAAAGGTGGGCTGGGAGGGGCACCTGCGTGCCATCCCCAAGGTGGGGTATCGGTTGGAGGTGACGGGATGAGGTTTCGGCTGAAGGTGACCTTTTGCATGATCTCCCTGATGACGCTGTTGTTCAGCATCGGCAGCTGCGCCCTCATCTCCCGCTCCTTCCAAGCCTCCCTGGACCGGGAGCAGACCAACGCCACCGAGTCCTATCAGCTGTTGCTGAACACCCTGCAAACGGTGGGCAGCATCCAGCCCTGGACCAGTGCCGCCGAATTTTCCGACACCCTGGAACAGATCATCCCCCAGCAAGGGAGCCGCTGGGCGGGGGTGCTGCTGACCTGCCAGGGCAAGACCATCTACTCCACCAGTTCCGCCGCCTCCGCCCTCGCCCCGCCGAACCTGCTGCCGGAGGACAGTCAATCTGTCCTGACCCATCTCTCCGACAGCCAGGGGAAGCGGTACATCCAGCTCTCCCGTGCCTTCTCGGTGGGCAGCGACACGGTCTATCTCACCGCCGCCACCGACCTGACCCACCTCTACGACATCCGCACCCGCCAGCAGACCACCTTCTATCGCATATTCGCCGTCATGGTGGTCATCTGCACCCTCCTGTCCTACACCACCGCCTATCTGCTCACCCGTCCCCTGGGACGGCTGTCCCAGGCCGCCCGGGAGATCGCCGCGGGGCACTGGGACTACCGGGTGGGGCTGAACACCGGGGACGAGATTGGTCTGCTGGCACGGGACTTTGACTCCATGGCGGAGCGGGTGGAGGCCAGCGTAGAGGAGTTGCAGGCGGCCATGGAGCGGCAGGAGCAGTTCGTGGGCAGCTTCACCCACGAACTGA
>CAKTHW010000098.1 GCA_934565425.1 uncultured Oscillospiraceae bacterium | reverse complement strand
AGAGGTTGTTGAAGATGCGCTTGATGATCTCGCCGAAGGCCTAGGTGACGATGGCCAGGGAGTCACCCTGCAGGCGCAGGACGGGGATACCGATGAGGAACCCGGCCAGAGCGGCGAAGAGGGTGGCGACGATGACGGCGATGAGCAGGCGGAGGCCGCCGCTGGGGATGACGTCCTGGAGCATGATGGCCACGGTGGTACCGGTGAAGGCGCCCACGCTCATGAAGCCGGCGTGACCCAGGGACAGCTCACCCAGGACACCGACGGTCAGGTTCAGGGAGATGGCCATGATGACGTAGGCGCAGATGGGCACCAGCATACCCTTCAGGGTGGCGGGGATGGCGCCCATGAAGATCTGGATGATGATGAAGGCCACGATGACCAGGCCGTAGGTCAGGTAGTTTTGGCGGGTGGTTTTGTTCATATTCAGCTTTTTCATCTTTTCCACCTCACACTTTCTCGCGGATCTCTTTGCCCAGCAGACCAGCCGGCTTGAACAGCAGGACGATGATGAGGACGACGAACATGACGGCGTCAGAGAGCTGGGTGGAGATGTAGGCTTTGGCGAAAATTTCGATGATGCCCATGAGCAGGCCGCCCAGCAGAGCGCCGGGGATGGAGCCGATGCCGCCGAACACGGCTGCGGTGAAGGCCTTGATACCGGGCATGGAGCCGGTGGTGGGCACCAGGGTGGGATAGGCGGAGCAGAGCAGGACGCCTGCGATGGCCGCCAGACCAGAACCGATGGCGAAGGTGGTGGAGATGGTGGCGTTGACGTTGATGCCCATGAGCTGAGCGGCGCCCTTGTCCTCGGAGCAGGCGCGCATGGCCTTGCCCATCTTGGTCTTACTGGTGAAGAAGGTCAGACCCAGCATGATGACAATGCAGATGACAATGGCGATACCGGTGACGTAGGGGATGGCCAGTTCACCGCCAAAGAGACTCAGTCTGCCCTTGCCGAAGATGGAGGGGAAGACCTTGGGGTTGGGGGACCAGAGCAGCAGGGCTGCGTTCTGGAGGAAGTAGCTGACGCCGATGGCGGTGATGAGCACGGCCAGGGAGGGGGCAGCACGGAGGGGTTTGTAGGCCAGGCGTTCGATGAGCATACCCAGGAGGGTACAGACGATCATGGCCAACAGGATGCCCACCAGGGGGGGCAGGTTGAAGCTGGAAATGGCGTAGAAGCACACATACGCGCCGACCATGATGACGTCACCATGGGCGAAGTTCAGCATTTTGGCGATGCCGTACACCATGGTGTAGCCCAGCGCGATGATGGCATAGATACTGCCCAAGCTGATCCCGTTGATCAGGAAATTGAGAAATGTCATCGCAGTTTAACTCCTTACATGTTCTATCTTTACTTACTCTCACAAATCACTTCAGTGCGCAAACGAAAAGGATCGCGCGGTCCGATCCCTTTCAGTTGCGCACTGCACGACCCGGAACAGGCCGGGGCCGCCCGAAGGCTGCCCCAGCCCAGATACCGTGGCCGGATGCCGGGGGCGTGTGTGTCACACGCTGGCGATTACCGGATTGCTGTTTGGATCAGACTGGATCAGTCCAGGCCAACATAGGCGCCGTTCTTGATTTCCATGCCCTTGGGCTCCTTGGAGACAGCACCCTTGTCCCACTTCATGCCAGAGCCGGTCAGGCCGTCGAAGGTCATGGTGGAGAACTGCTGGATCATTGCGTCGCACAGGTCGCTTGCGCTCATGTCGGGGGTAGCCTTAGCAGCTTCCAGAGCCTGCTTGTAAGCATAGATGCAGTCATAGCCGTCTGCTGCGAACTGGTTGGGAACTTCGCCGAACTTTTCCTGATACTTCTTCACAAATGCCTGGGTCTTTTCGTCCTTAGAGTCTGCGTTGAAGGGGGTCAGCAGCATGACGCCTTCTGCCAGCTTCTTGTCGAAGCCTTCCTGGGTCAGGATGCCGTCCATGCCGTCCACGCCGAAGAACTTGGGTTCATAACCCATGGAGCTGGCCTGAGCCAGGATCAGGGATGCGGGCTGATAGTACATGGGCAGGAAGATCAGGTCAGCGCCCTTGTCCTTTGCATCGGTGATCTGGACGGAGAAGTCGGTGTCGTTGCCGTCAGCGAAGGTGGTCTCGGAGACGATCTCCAGGTTCAGTTCCTTAGCCTTTTCGGTGAAGGTCTGATAGATGCCCTTGGAATAAACGTCGTCGTTCTTCCAGATGATCGCGATCTTGGTGCCCAGCTTCTTCTCAGAGATGTACTGAGCGGATGCAGAACCCTGGTTGGGGTCCATGAAGCACATCTGATACTGGTTGTCCTTACCCTCGATGACTGCCTTGGAGGAAGCGGAGGGGGTCAGGGCGAAGATACGGTCGGAGTTGGTCTCGGTGGAGGTAGCTTCGCAGGGCTTGGTGGTGACGGAGCCCAGGGAGATCTGCATACCCCAGTCCTTCAGGGTGTTGTAAGCGTTGATGGCCTTTTCAGCGTCGTTCACGTCGTCTTCGTAACGCAGGTCGAACTGAATGTCGCCGCCTTCGGCGTTGATCTCTTCCACAGCGATGGAAGCGCCGTTCTTTGCAGCGTTGCCGTAGATAGCAGCAGCGCCGGTCAGAGGTGCGGTGCCGCCGATCTTGAAGGCTGCGCCGGTGGGCTTGGTATCGGTTGCGCCGCTGGTGGCTGCGGTGCTGGTTGCAGCGCCGCTGGTGGCTGCGTTATCGGAGCCGCCGCCGCAGGCAGCCAGGCTGAGCATCATGCCAGCTGCCAGCATGAAGCTGATCACTTTTCTTTTCATGTGTTTTTTCTCCTTCTTACAAGAATTTCTATACAAAAAAGCGGCTCTGCAACGTGTAGAGCCGCCTTACTGTATCATGGTCACAGTACCGCACACACTGCCGCTGTTCGTCTTCTGCTGTTCTTTTTTTCTACCAGTTCTACCAGGACCGCCAGCAGGAGGACTGCCAGCGGGGTGATGACTCGAAAGCCTACAGAAAACAAAATGGATGTCGCGATGGCGACACCCACGGCTTTGGAGGTGAAACGAGCGCAGAAAGCGGGCATAGCGGTCTGATAAAAGGCGCAAGGAGTCATATCCATGCAGGACATGGACTGCTGGGACGTCAACACATCGGACATTTTCTGGAACGGTGCTGTCATCTTCAACGACTCCTTTCTCTCATGATCGCTTGCTTTTGAATGGTACCATCATAGCACCATAAAGCGTGGAAGTCAATCGTTTTTTTACACGAAGCCCCCACTTTTTCCCCTTGCAAATTCGGTCAGTTCTTGTGAAAAAAATCGCGATTTCTCTGGAAACCGCAACATTTCCTGTGGGAAAGCCTTCCGTTGAGACCGGTTGCCCTCAGGTATCCAACAGCCAGAAAAGGGCGGCATTTTGCCCGCTCCCCTGCTCGTTCCCTTCCCACCCTGTCCCTCCGCCCAACAAACGGTCGGACACAGGTTGTCAACCTCACTTTGCAGGACATCTCCTGGGCAGGTTCTTTTCCAAACGGGCTGCTGGGCAGGGTGGGACACGGAAGGAGGGGAATCCGTCTGATTTTTTGACGATTTTGCCCACCGGACTCCCTCGGATACATTAAAATATAAGCAACCCACCTAAAAACCCAACCAAACCGGTCGGTTTTCCCGGAAAATCCCTGCTGGAAACTGGTTCTCCTGCCCCTCTCTGCCATTTCCACACTATGTTGCCCCACTCCCTCCCCCTTTCTGTACCTCTCTCCCCCACCTCTATCGCCAAAGTCCCTGTCAGAACCCGGTGCGTCCCCAGCCATCCATTGTCCGTCCTCCACCCACAGTTTGCAACAATTTCGCCCCAAACGCCGCCGCCCTCCCGCCGGTCCGACCCACGCCCGGTGGGCAAAAAAAATTCCCCGCACCCGTCCCGATCCATAGAAAAAACGCACTGCGTATCCTCACGCAGTGCGTTTTGATGCTCAGTCAGACCTTATTCCTCGTCCTGCTTCGGCACGCGATAGCAGATGTTGTCAAAGTCCCGAACCCGCTGGTTCAGTTCATTGTCATACACGTACACGGTCGCGCCCTTGCCCAGCAGGGTGATGGCATAGTACTTGGCATGGTCGATAAAGTTGGTCTCGTAGTAGCATTCAAACTTATCGGGGTCTTCCGAGAGCTTGGGATGCTGATACATGACCTGAAAACGGTACTCGTCGTATCTCTTGTGCATAGCGATCCTCCTCATTGGAATGTAATCGATCATTCCCGTTTATTATAGCTTATTTTGTCAGGAAGCGCAAGCCACTTTCCCCGCTTCCCGGTCACTTTCTGCCCACGCCCACCGGGTCAGGCCATGGTGTCCAGGAAATCACGGATGGTCTGGATGTACTCCGCCGCTTGCAGCACCGTGGACAGGTGCCCGCCGGAGACATAGGTCAGCTGGGGCTGGTGCATGAGCTGGATGAGATCGTTCTGCATCTGTCCGGAGAAGAAGTCCTGGTCGGGCAGGATGAGCAAGATCTTCCCTGCCAGCCCGGCAAAATCCGCCGCCGTCACCGGTCTCTGCCGCATCATGTCAGCCAGGAGGCCGGTGATGTGGACGTCCTTCTCCCGCGGGTAATCCCGGAAGATGGTCTCGAACATATCCTGCGCGTAGGCCACCGCCTCCCCTCCCTCGCCCCGGAGGTGGCGCATGCCCAGCCGGATGAGCTTGGGCTTGAGCTTTTCGTAGTTGCAGTGCTTCATGTACCACAGCATCAGGGGCGCCAGGCGGTACTGCTTTTTCAGGCTCTTGATGGTGTGGGCATCCAGACCGCCGGTGGAGATGAGGATGAGTCCCCCCACCTGGCCGGGGTACTTTTGGACGTAGACCTGCGCCACCATACCACCGCCGCTGGCGCCGATGAAGATGGGCTGTTCCACCCCCAGCGCCTGGAAGAACCCGTGCATCCCCGTCACCAGCGCCTGGTTGTCCGCCAGCTCCTGAGGGTAGTCGAAGAGCAGCACCTGGCAAGTCTGGGAGAGGGGTTCCACGTAGTCCACCCACATCTCCAGGGTGTTCATCCCGCCGTTGAGCAGCACCAGGGTCTTGCCGTCCTGGGGGCCGGTGCGGACGTAACGGAACCGTGCGCCGGCCACGGTGATGGTCTCGCAGGGGTGCGCCAGCGCAAAGTCCTTGCTCTTTTCTGAAAATAGTCGCATGCTCATCGCACGTCCTCCTTTCTCTCTCGTGCCAGCCCCATAGTGGCCAGCAATCCGCCGAACATCCAGACATTCCCGAAGGCGATCCACCCACAGGCCATGGCGTTGGCGAAGGGGACGTTCCCCGCCACCCCCGGCAACAGGAAGGCAGTCAGGTAGGGCTTCAGCAGTTCCTCTGCCACCCCATGCTTTTGCAGAAAGACCAGGGCGCAGACGGGCACGTGGAAGCCACAGCCGCCGAAGATGACGGAACCGAAGATGCCCGCTCGGTAGCGGTGGGCATAGCTGAGGGACCGCTCCGCCATGAGCCGGTAGACGCCGAAATAACACAGTCCCGCCAGCGTCATCCCCAGCAGCCCCAGCAGCGCCGCAGCGAAGAGACCGCCGTCGGCGGTGGACGTATACGCCGAGAGCATCCGGAAGACCCCCGTCAGGGACTCGTCCTCTACGCCCCAACCCAGGATGAGGTCGCCGGTCCAGTGGAGCAGAGCGGCCGCCAGGCCGATGG
>CAKTHW010000097.1 GCA_934565425.1 uncultured Oscillospiraceae bacterium | reverse complement strand
TTGGCCGCCAGCGCTGCGCCGAACGCACCCATGATACCGGCGATGGTGGGACGGATGACGTCCCGATGCAGCTCCTGTTCAAAGGCGCGGAGCACCGCGTCGTTGTGGAAGGTGCCGCCCTGGACGACGATGTGCTGCCCCAGGTCGTCAGCGGAGGCCATGCGGAGCACCTTGTAGATGGCGTTCTTGACGATGGAGATGGACAGACCTGCCGAAATATCCTCCACGCTGGCGCCGTCCTTCTGTGCCTGCTTGACCGAGGAGTTCATGAACACGGTGCAGCGGCTGCCCAGGTTCACGGGATGCTTGGCGAACAGACCCAGCTTTGCAAAGTCGGCGATGTCATAGCCCAACGCCCGGGCGAAGGTCTCGATAAAGGAGCCGCAGCCGGAGGAACAGGCTTCGTTGAGCATGATGGAATCCACCGCGCCGTTGCGAATTTTGAAGCACTTCATATCCTGGCCGCCGATGTCGATGATGAAATCCACGTCCGGGTTGAAGTGAGCGGCGGCGTTGTAGTGGGCCACCGTTTCTACCAGACCCAGGTCACAGCGGAAGGCGTTTTTGATGAGATCCTCGCCGTAGCCGGTGACCGCGCTGCCGCGGATGATGATGCGGTCGCCGCAGAGCTGATAGATCTTGTCCAGCTGCTCCTTGACGATGGACACCGGGTTGCCCATGTTGGAGTGATAATAGGTGTAGAGCAGACCGCCGTCGGGGGCGATGAGGGCCAGTTTCGTGGTGGTGGAACCGGCGTCGATGCCCAGATAGGCGTCGCCGGTGTAGGCGGCGATGTCCACCTCCGGCGGATGCTGGCTGTTGTGGCGGGCGCAGAAGGTGTCATACTCCGCCTGTGTCTCGAACAGGGGAGGGGCGGTGTCCAAGCTGGTGACAGCGGAGCGGCTCTCCTGGAGCTTTTTCAGCTGGTCGTCAAAGAGGTGTGCATCGTAGTCCGAGGCGCACAGCGCCGCGCCGATGGCGGCGAAGCAGTCGCCGTCCTCCGGGAAGATGGCGTGCTCCTCATCCAGCTGCAAGGTCTCCACAAATCGTTCCCGCAGTCCCATCAGGAAGTGCAGGGGGCCACCCAAAAAGACAATCTTGCCTTTCAGCTCTCGTCCCTGGGTCAGACCGGCGATGGTCTGATCGACCACCGCCTGGAAGATGGACGCGGCCACGTCCTCCTTCCGACCGCCCTGGTTCAGGATGGGCTGGATGTCGCTCTTGGCAAATACGCCGCAGCGGCTGGCGATGGGGTAGATCTTTTCGTGCTTCAGCGCCAGCTTGTCCAGCTCGTCGCCGGTCACGTTCATGAGGGTGGCCATCTGGTCGATGAAGGCCCCGGTGCCGCCGGCGCAGCTGCCGTTCATACGCTCTTCCAGCGCGCCGCCGAAGAAGATGATCTTGGCGTCCTCGCCACCCAGCTCGATGACGGCGTCAGTGCCGGGGATGAAGGTGTCCACCGCGGCGGCAGTGGCGTACACCTCCTGCACGAAGTCGATGCTGCTGGCCTTGGACACACCCAGACCGGCGGAGCCGGTGATGACCATCTGCACCTGATGTCCCAGGAGCTTGTCCTTGATGCGTTCCAAAATCTCGCAGGTCTTCTCCCGCACCTTGGAAAAATGCCGCTCGTAGGAGCGGAACAACAGATTGTTCTGTTCGTCCAGTACCACGACCTTGACGGTGGTGGAACCGATGTCAATACCAATACGAAGGTTCATACATTTTCACCTAAAACAGTTCACATCAAAAATGTGAAAAAATTTGTAAGATTTTTTGGTTCGCCCTCAATTCTAACCGAATTCCACTGGAATAGCAAGCAGTAACCCATGGGCAAACTGGCAGTTTGTTGAAAACAGACAAAGGGTCTCCCCAGGGCGAACGGGGGAGACCCCTATGGTCACAAAACGAAGTGCCGGGTCTGCCGCAGGACGAAGGCGGAGAGCAGGCCGATGCCGATGCCAGCCAGGATGCCGGTCAGGCAGAGGACGAGGAAATACCAGGCGATCTGCCAGGCGTGGGTCAGCAGCCCAGCGGCCAAGATCTGCCCAGCGTTGTGGGCCACCCCACCGGCCACACAGACCAGGATGGTGTTGTCCGGATGGGCACGGCTCAGGGGGAGCATCACCGCCAAGCTGACGATGGCGCCGGCAGCGCTGAACGCCAGGCTGAAGGCGTTGCCGAACAGAATGCCCACCAGCAGCACCCGCAGCAGGGAGATGGCACAGGCGTCCCGAAAGCTCAGCCGGTAGAGGGCAAAGATGGTCACCGTGTTGGCCAGCCCCAACTTCACACCGGGGGCGGCTACCGTCCACGGGATGAGGTTCTCCAAATAGCTCAGCGCGATGGCCAGCGCCACCAAAATGCCATAAGCCGCCACTTTCTTTGCCTTCATGGATGCCATCTCCTTCTCTGCGCCGCCGGGACGGGCGAGCGGTCCGGGTTTGGGGTGATTGCTATACCATAGTAAAAAGATACCTTAATTATAACAAGAAAAGGGCGTGAATACAAGA
Organism: uncultured Oscillospiraceae bacterium; assembly: GCA_934565425.1. Classification (GTDB taxonomy): domain Bacteria; phylum Bacillota; class Clostridia; order Oscillospirales; family Oscillospiraceae; genus Onthomonas. The sequence continues at coordinate 3,148 of CAKTHW010000097.1, read as the reverse complement.
AAAAGCCGACCAGACCGGACAAAAACCGTCTGTTTCCGGGGAAACAGACGGTTTTTCCAGCAGAATCAGAAGCCCAGATGAGCCAAAAGCCCCTCGCAGCCCCGTGTGATGTCCGCATAGGTCCGGTCGAAGTGGCCACAGTACCAGGGGTCGGCGATGTCGCCGGGGGCGTCGGTGAAGTCCAGCAGCAGCTTGAGCTTGCCCTCCGGGTCGGACTTCAAAATGCGCATGGCGTTGGGCAGATTGTACGCCTCCATAGCCAGCAGATAGTCGTACCGGTCATAGTCCTCCCGCCGCAGCTGCCGAGCGGTCTTCCCAGCGGCGGAGATGCCATGCCGCGCCAGCTCCCGCACCGCAGGCGGGTACACCGGGTTGCCGATCTCCTCCCGACTGGTGGCCGCGGAGGCGATGTCAAATTGGTCTGCGATGCCGCGGGTGGCTACCATGTCCTTTAGGATGAACTCAGCCATTGGGGAGCGACAAATATTTCCATGGCAGATAAAAAGTATGTGAATCATTGCGTTTATACCCCTTCAAAAGGCGTCAAGCCTTGATATGACACACTCATTGTATCATACCAAGGCTCTGATTTACACTACAAATTTGCATCGGTCTTCGTTGGTGCTCTCACGCAGTCTGTTGATATGGAATCGGCATCCTTTATTGTCGCATCAGATGCGCTCTTGTTGCGCTGCATCAATACAATGGAAGCCATCACGACGGCGATTCCCAGGTAGTGCAGGGCGGTCAGCTTCTCACTGAGTACCAGCACACCAAGGATGGCTGCTGTCACCGTCTCCATTGAAGCGATGACGGGAACCTTGCTGCTTTCCCGTATTTGCTGCACGCCTTGATAATAGAACAGATAGCCGATTGCTGTGGGGATCAGCGCATAGAGAAATCCAAGCCACACGATAGGGAGGGTAAGCGTGATCGGTGTCTCCCACGGACGCAGGAACACAGCCAGAAACAGTGCTGCGAACAGGTAGCTGTAGGTGCTGACAACAAACGGATCGCTGTCCTCTCCGGCGAGCTTTCCGAAGATGGCGGTCAGAGCATAGCAGAGTCCAGATGCAACGCCGAAGAGGATGCCCGAAATGGACAGCGAAGCGGCTGTAAATTGTCCGCCGGTGGCTGCCAGCACACAGCCGAGGACATTGATAAAGAGGGCCATGCACTTGCGGGAAGTGACCCGCTCATGGAAGAAAATCGCGGAAAGGATCGCGGTGAAAACGGGCGCCACATTCAACAATACCGCGCTGACCGTCACACCGATCCGCACCACAGCCCAGCTGTAAAAGACGTTGTAAACGCCGTGACAGACCAGCCCCAGCAGTGCACTGAAGAAAAGGACCCTTCGACTGACACGGAACGCTGAAATACCGGAGCGGATGACCGTGACCACCAGCAGGATCACAAAAGCGAATGCCATGCGCAAAAAGCTGATGGTCGCGGCGGAGGCACCCGCATCGGACATCAGCCGGATGAACAGCCCGATGCTCCCCCACAGGCAGCCGGCAATCAAAATCAGGACCGCGCCGCGCTCAAAAGTCGTGTTTTTCTGTCTCAAAAGACTGGATCTCCGTTTTCTACCGGCTCCATCGGGGTAAGCAGGACAACCCCCTGTTTGGAATCAGTTCCCAGAATGCGGACCTCGCTCTTGACGCTCCCAATGTGCATGGGCTCCAGATTGACGCAGCAAATGAGCTGCTTTCCCAATAGATCCTCCGGTCGATAAAGCTCTGTCAGCTGTGCGGAGGAGGTCTTTTCCCCCAGTTCCGGGCCAAAGTCCAACGTGACCTTATAGGCTGGCTTACGCGCCTTCTTGTTGATGGAAACGGATGTGACTGTTCCTGCACAGATCTGTACTTTGTCAAAATCTTCAATGGTTATCATGGTCATGCACCTCAACTTTCCACATAAAGTGTACCGCAGGTATTGCATTTTGCAAAGACAGAATGTATGATCGGGATATAAGGAAACCTTATTTATCTCGGAGAATGATATGACGATTATAAAATCCGTGTCCTGCTGGCAGCGCTCCGCACGGGGAGCTTTCGCAAAGCTGCGCTGGAACTGAACTGCACACAGTCCGCTGTAACACAGGCGATGAACAGCTTTGAAAACGAATTGGGCTGTAAAGTGTTGCAGCGAAACCATAACGGCGTCCGCCTGACGCCAGCCGGAGAGGAGCTTTTACCGCTCCTGATGGAAGCGGACGCTTCTCTGACGCGGCTTGCAGAACGGGCGCGACAGGTCGCCAGCGGCGCATCCGCACCGTTGCGGATCGGGGCATTTTCCAGTATTGCCAGCACGTGGCTCCCAAAGGTGCTGCAAGCGTACCACGCACTTTATCCGGAGGTCACCTTCGATCTTCAAGTTGGGACAAACACACTGACCGATTGGCTGCTCACAGGTGCGGTCGATCTGGCGCTGGGCGATCCCGTTCGCTGTCGGGTCTTCCGGTGGTTTCCGCTGATGGATGATCCCTATTTTGCGGTCCTTCCGGAGTCCTTGGCTCCGGAGGGAGACAGCATCTCACAGGAGGAGCTTGCCGCCTATCCGTTTGTTATGGCACCCATGAATGCGCTGGATAACTACCTGTCCGTTCACCCGGCAGATCAGCTCCGGGTCAATTGCGACGATGATTCCACGCTGATCTCCATGGTGGCGCAGGGCATCGGGGTGACGGCGATGCCGCAGCTATGCCTGCAAAAACTGCCGGAGCGGGTTTGCGTTTTGGAACTGACGCCGCCCACGAAGCGGGTGCTTGGTGTTGCGCTGCCCAATTCGCCCTCCAAGGAAGCGGCTCGTTTCGCCCGTTACCTCTGCCAGAAGTTTTCCTATCAAAATACATGACAGGCTGTCCACCGATACGAAACCCCCGGCATCTGCACGGAGCAGGTGCCGGGGTTCTGTTATCATGTGCTCAAATGTTTTACGGATCATATCCTCCTGCTCATTCTGTTAGATGCGCCTCCAAAAGCTCCGCCGCCCTTCTGCAAGCCCCCACGCAAGGCCGGCTCTGATAATATTCCTCCGTCCGCACCGCAGGTTCTTCCAGGTCCTCGCCCTTGGCAAGCCCCAGCAGCTCCCGACAGATCAAGCTGCCCTCCGACGCCGCAAAGGAACCACACAGCCGCTGCAC
>CAKTHW010000096.1 GCA_934565425.1 uncultured Oscillospiraceae bacterium | reverse complement strand
GGACGATGATAGCCACAACGGCGCCGATCATCACCGCCGTGCGCTTGCCGCCCTTCCCGTCCTCTGTGATCTCATAGTCCTCCTCCGGATACTCCGCTTCCGGCTGCTCCGGCTGCTTGGGCGGCGGCGTCACCGGCGCGGCCTGTGCGCCTCCGACCCCTGCCGCAGCCGCTGCACCGGCGGCAGCGCTCTCTGCCTTCTGCTTGGCCGCCTGCTCCTCCCGCTTGCGCTGGATGGCGTCCGCGTCCAGCTGGACGGCGGGGTGGATCTGGGTGGGTTCGTCCTCGTCGATCTGCCGCTCCAGCACCCACGGGTCAGAGTAGCCGAAGTCGATGTCCGGGTTCTTCCGAAAAGCGTCCAGGTCGGCCAGCATGGCGTCCGCACTGGGATACCGCCGGTCGGGGTTGGGCGCCATGGCCTTCTTGGTGATCTGCTCCATGCCCAACGGGATGTCCGGGTTGATGGCACGGGGCGGCGTGGGGATGGACTGGACGTGCTGGAGCACCACCGCCACGGGGGAGTCCCCGTTGTAAGGCAGGGTGCCGGTGAGCATTTCGTACAGCACCACGCCAGCGGAGTACAGGTCGCTGCGGGCGTCGATGTTGCTGCCTCTGGCCTGCTCCGGCGAGATATAGTGGACGCTGCCCAGTGCCTCCTGGGTCATGGTGCGCTGGGAGTCGGTGATGCGGGCGATGCCGAAGTCGGCCACCTTCACGCTGCCGTCCCGGAGGACCATGATGTTCTGGGGCTTGATGTCCCGATGGATGATGCCCCGGCTGTGGGCGTGGCGCAGCGCCTGGAGGATCTGACTCATGAAGTGCAGGGCCTCCCGCCAATTCAGGCTGCTGCCGCGCTTGCGCATGTACTGCTTCAGGGTGATGCCTTCGATGAGCTCCATGACGATGTATTCCACGCCGTCGGACTGGTTCACGTCGAAGACGTTGACGATGTTGGGATGGTTGAGCTTGGCCACCGCCTGGGATTCGTCGTGGAACCGATTGCGGATCTCCTCATCCTGGGCCAGCTCGGGCTTCAGGATCTTGACAGCCACCATCCGGTTCAGCCGGTGACATTTCGCTTTGTAAACGACCGCCATCCCGCCTGTCCCCAGGACGTCCAGGATCTCATATCGGTCGTCGAGAAATTTACCTATGTATTGATCCATAGTGTTACTCCTCAGATTCCTTTGCCTCCGGCGCGTCCCACGCCAAAAGCACTGCGGTTACGTTGTCCGTTGCGCCCCGTTCCAGCGCAAGCTCAATGAGTCGCTGGCAGCCCTCCTCCGGCGCGCCGCCGTGGAGCGCTACATCCAGCAGCTCCGCATCCTCCAGCATATTGCTCAGGCCGTCGCTGCACAGCAGCAGCATACTGCCCGGCTCCAGCTCCTGGGTGAACAGATCCCCTTCCAGCTTGTTGTCCACTCCCAACGCACGGGTAATGACGTTTTTGTTGGGATGGTTCCTGGCTTCTTCTGGGGTGATGTGCCCCCGTTGGAGCAGATCCTGTACCAGGGAGTGGTCGATGGTGATCTGTCGGATGCCGTTCTGGGACAGGTAATAGGCACGGCTGTCGCCCACGTTGATGATGTGCGCCACATGGCCCTCCACCAGCGCGGCCACCAGCGTCGTCCCCATCCCCCGGCAGTCCGGGTCCCGGTGGGCACGCTGATACACCTGCTCGTTGGCCTGTGCCAAGGCTGCGGTCAGCCGCGCTTCCGGCTGGGCGTCACTGTGCTGAATGGCCTCGGTGAACGCCTGTACCGCCAGGGCACTGGCCACGTTGCCTGCCCGTGCGCCGCCCATTCCGTCGCAGACCAGGAGGGCGGCTGTGTTGTCTTCCACCCAGTGGTGGAAGGTGTCTTGATTTTGCTCCCTGACCGTTCCCCGGTCGGTGAGACCCCATATCTTCATGCTGTTCGCCTTATTTCTCCACGCAAAACTTTCCGCCGCCTCCGGCGTGGGTCAGGAGGCAGCCACTGCTTCTTCTTACTTGCCCTGCTCTTTGAGGGTCTTGCGGCGCAGCTGGCCGCAGGAGGCGTCGATGTCGCCCCCCAGCTTCCGCCGCACCGTGCAGGTGATGCCCTGCCGCTCCAGCCGCTGCTGGAACTGCGCCACCCGGCGGCTGGGTTTCAAGGGGCTCTCCGCCACGTCGTTCAAAGGGATGAGGTTCACGTGGCTGGGCATCCCCTTCAGCCGCTTGGCCAGCAGGTCCGCCTGCCAGTCCTGGTCGTTGACCCCGTCCACCATGGCGTACTCGTAGGAGATGCGCCGACCGGTGACGTCAAAGTAACGCCGACAGCTCTTCAGCAGCCGCTCCACACCGACCGCCCGGTTGACGGGCATGAGCCGGGAACGGGTCTCGTCGTCGGGGGCGTGGAGGGAGACTGATAGCGTTAATTGTAACTGCAAATCAGCCAATTTGTCAATCCCATCCACCAGACCGCAGGTAGACAGGGAGATGTGGCGCATGCCGATGTTCAGCCCTTCCGGGTCGTTCACCAGCTCCAAAAAGCGCATCACATTGTCGTAGTTGTCCAGCGGTTCGCCGATGCCCATGAGGACGATGTTGGAGATGGTCAGCCCGGAATCCTTCTGGGCGAACATCACCTGGTCTAAGATCTCCGACGGCTCCAATCGCCGCACCAGGCCGCCCAACGTGGACGCGCAAAAGGCACAGCCCATCCGGCAGCCCACCTCGGAGGAGACGCAGATGGTGTTGCCATGCTTGTAGCGCATGACCACCGACTCCACGCAGTTGCCGTCCGCCAGCCGCCACAGGTACTTGATGGTGCCGTCCAGCTTGGACACCTGCTTCCGCTCCACCTGGGGCACGGTCAGGATGCAGCTCTGACGCAGCTTCTCCCGCAGGGCTTTGGAAAGGTTTGTCATCTCGTCAAAGGACTCCACCCCCCGCCACAGCCACTGGAAGACCTGCTTGGCGCGGAACTTGGGTTCCCCCAACTCCTGAAAAAACTGCTCTAATTCTACCCGATTTAACGATTTTAAGTCCGTCATGTTCGTTGTTTCCTCATTTTCGACAGAAAAAATCCGTCCGTTCCATGGATGTGCGGCCACAGGGTCAGAATCCCCTCCTCCACCGTCCCGATGTCGCCGGGCAGGGTGAAAGATTCCAACGCAAACTCCGGATGCCGAGCCAAAAAGCCCCGCACCACGTCCTGATTTTCCCGCGCCAGCACCGTACAGGTGGAGTAGACCAGCACGCCGCCGGGCTTGACGTACCGGCTGACATTTTCCAGAATGTCCCCTTGGATGTGGGGCAGGTTTTCCAGCGGTTCCGGCTCCTTGTTCCGGATATCCGGCTTCTTGCGGATGATGCCCAGGCCGGAGCAGGGTGCGTCCGCCAACACCAGGTCGAACTGCCCGTCCAACGCCGGGTCATGCTCCTTGGCGTTGCGGACCTGGCTCTGGATGCTGGCAAGACCCAGGCGCTTGGCGCCCTTTTGAATCTGCTTGACCTTGCCCGGGTGGATGTCGCAGGACAAAACCGAACCGTTGTCCCCCATGGCGATGGCGGTGGAAAAACTTTTTCCGCCGGGGGCGCCGCAGGCGTCCAAAATCTGCTGTCCAGCCTCCGGCTGGGCGGCCAGCACCACCAGACGGGAGGCGGTGTCCTGCACCAGAAACAGCCCGTCCCGGAAGGATTTGAGCTGCTCCAAATCCCCCGTCCCGCGGAGGGTGAAGCACCCATCCAACCAGGGGTGCGGCTCCACGGTGACCCCCTGGGCGGCCAGCGTTTCGGCCAGGGCGTCCGGTGTAATTTTCGTGGTGTTGGTCTGGATGGTGGTGGGCGGTTCGGCGTTGTTGCTGGCCAGCAGCGGTTCCAATTCCGCCGCCGGCACCGCCTGGGACAGCAAGTCCAGCAGCCACTGAGGGTGGCTGTATCGGGTGGCCAAATCGGAAGGCTGGGGCAGGTTCTCCTGGGCACGGCAGAAGGAACGCAGGATGCCGTTGACCAGCGTGGGCGAACGGGGGTTCTTGCTGTTCTTGCGCGCCAGGTTCACCGACTCGTTCACCGCCGCGCGGGGCGGTATCTTGTCCAGCATGGTGATCTGATACATGGCCAGGAGCAGAGAGATCCGCACCGCCGGTTCCAATTTCTCCGGCTTCACCTTGGAAAATTTCGACAGCCAGAACTCCAGCAGCAGCCGATTCTGACAGACGCCGTAGCACAGCTTGCTGCACAGGGCGGCATCCCGTGGTTCCAGGGCGGATTCCTTCAACACGCTCTTCAGCGCCCCGTCCAGCCACGCCCCGTTCCGCTCACAGCGGAGCAGGACGGTCAGGGCAGCGCTGCGGGCGTCCTTGGCCTGGTTGTTCTCTCGTTTTTGCACCGGTCAGCCCTCAAAAGATGGGGTGGCCACGGAGGTAATCGACGGCCTTCATCCGCTTTTTGCCCGGTGCCTGCACCTCGGTGACGCACAAAATTTGTCCGTCGCCGCAGACCATCCGGATGCCCTTCTTATCCGCACCCAGAGCGGTGCCGGCAGGCTGGTCGGAGGTCTCGCCGGTCAGGAAGGCGGCGAAGACCTTGAACTTGGTGCCCGCCAGCTCCATGGTGGTAGCCGGCCAGGGCACCAGGCCGCGAATTTGATTGTGGATGTCCAGCGCCGGACGGCTCCAGTCAATGGGGCTCATGTCCCGGCTGAGCATGGGGGCGTAGGTGTACTGGCTCTCGTCCTGGGGGGTGCGGGTGGCGGTGCCGTCGGCGATGGCTTTTACCACCTTGCCCAGCAGCTCCGCGCCCATGACCGCTAGGCGGTCGTGGAGCTGCTCCACGTTCTCGTTCAAGTCGATGGGGGTCGCCGCTTGCAGGATGATGTCACCGGCGTCCAGCGCCTCCGCCATGTGCATGATGGTCACGCCGGTCTCCGTCTCGCCGTTGAGCATGGCCCAGTTGATGGGGGCCGCGCCCCGGTACTTGGGCAGCAAGGAGGAGTGGACGTTGATGCAGCCCTTTTGGGGCAGCTCCAGCACGGCCTTGGGCAGCAGCTTGCCGTAGGCGGCCACCACGATGAGCTCCGGTGCCAGCGCGGCCAGCTCCTGCTGAACGGCCTCGTCCTTCAGGGTCTTGGGCTGGAAGACGGGCAGATCATGCTCCAAGGCCACCACCTTCACCGGAGGCGGGGTGAGCTTCATGCCACGGTTCTTGGGCTTGTCCGGCTGGGTGTAGACGCCCACAATGTCGTGGCCGTCCTGGATGAGCTGGTTCAGGGAGGGCACGGCGAAATCGGGGGTACCCATGAATACGATGCGCATTACTCCGCCTCCTTCTCTTCCAGCTCCTTCCGACCCTCTTCGGCTGCGTCCTGGAACATCTTCTCCACCTCTTCCATGGTGTACAGCTTGTCGCACAGCTCGTCGAACATATGGCCGTCCAGGTGGTCGATCTCGTGGCAGAAGCAGCGTGCCACCATGCCCTGGTCTTCCACTTCAAACTCGTTGCCGTTGCGATCCTGTGCCTTGACCTTCACCTTCATCGGGCGGGTCACTTCCCCCCAGCGGCCGGGCAGGGACAGGCAGCCTTCCAGGCCGGTCTGCTCGCCGGAGCTGCTGACGATCTCCGGATTCACCAGCTCGATGACGTTCTCCTGGTCGTCCAGCACCACCACCACACGGCGGCAGATGCCGATCTGCGGGGCAGCCAGACCCACGCCGCCGGAA
>CAKTHW010000095.1 GCA_934565425.1 uncultured Oscillospiraceae bacterium | reverse complement strand
CAGCGAATGCCGCTACGACGACCAGCAGATATATGGTTCTCCGCATAACGTTGCTGTATCGTTTCCGGTATCGCATCCGCTGTACTTCCGCCTCTAACAGCGCTTGGCTGGGCATTTCAAGCTGTTTCTCTTGCCGCTTCCGTTTCATGTTTCGTCAAGCCCCTCTTTGGAGGGCAGCTGAGAGAGGATGTGACGCAGCTCAGCGTGTTCATTTAAGATCAAAGCCAGCTTCTCTGATATGGCATCCCAGTACTTCTGAGAATCGGTCCGTGCCTGTTCCAGCATTTCAGCGCACTGCTTTTGCGCGATAGCCGTGGTCTCCTCCGCCTGTTTTCGCGCGTCATCAACGATCTGCGCCGCCTTTTCCTGGCTCTCTTTTTCGCGCTGCGCGCAGCGTTCCTCCTGGCGTTGTCTCAGCTGCATCACGTTCTCCGTGTACTGCTGGCAAGCCTGTTCAGCCGCTTGGAAGACGCCGTTGAGCTGTAGGGATGCCTCTGCGATGGAGCCAGCCTGGTCAATGCAGATCGTTCTATCCGCCAAGGCGTCCTGCGCAGCCTGAAGCTGCTCACGCAGCTGCTGGTTTTCCCGACTTTGTTCCAAAAGGAGGTTCAGCAGGTCACCACGTCCCAGCTTTCTCAATTCTTTTTCTGTCATAAGTGATCCCTCGCTTCCATGTCCATTGCTCAAAAAAGAAAGAGCGGTAGTCCTTCGTACTGCCGCTCTTTTCTCAACTCAGGCACGACGGTACATTTCATCCTTTATCTACTATCTACGCCGTATAGTGCAAATGCGCTCTATGCAAAAAAAGTTGGAATTTCCACAAAAAGAAATAACTTTTGCAAAAGAAAATGTTCGGATTTGTTAGGAAATGCCACCCAGCAACATCCCACGCAAGGCAATCTCAGGTATGCTTCACAATATCTGTAAACGTCCTTTCTCAGTGGCTTTTTTGCTATACAATACTTGACTTTTATGGTATAGTATGTATCGAGTGCTATATTTCACTACTTGGCGGTCCTATCATTTCATATATAATAATGTAGAGGAGGCAGTTCTATGGTCTTAGAGGATAAGGGGAATCGTTCGGGAAGAACACGCTGGCGGCTTGCCGACGGAGAGCGCATGAGAGGAATAGATGGTCGAAGCGATTTACCAGGATCGGGATCCTCTGCTTGCTTGCGGCGTTCTGCTTGACCGCGTATAACCTTTGGCGCGATGGGCAGGCTGGAAAAGCCGCGGCTTCCGCCTTGCAGCAAATGGAAGCGCGCCAGGATACAGATCCTTCCGAGGAGGGGGACTCCGGATTATATCCTGAACCCGGAAATGGATATGCCCACGCAGGAAGTGGACGGGCAGAGCTATATCGGTGTCTTGGAGCTCCAGCCGCTGGGGCTTTCGCTGCCCATCATCAGCCAGTGGAGCTACCCTGGCCTGCGGATCGCCCCGTGCCGGTACACCGGCTCTGCATACCAGAACGATCTGGTCATTGCGGCACATAACTACACCAGCCACTTTGGTCGCCTCAAAGAGCTCTCCCCAGGGGACGCGGTCACCTTTATAGATGTAGATGGCAATGTTTTTCGCTATCAAGTGGCGGAGGTGGAGACGCTGCCTCCTTACTCTGTTGCGGAGATGACCAGCGGGGATTGGGATCTGACCCTGTTTACCCGGCGGTCAGTCCCGCGTGACCGTGCGTTGCGAAAGGGTTGAAAGGGGAGTGCGATAGTGCTGCGGTATGGCACAGAAAGAACTTTTGCTTCGTGCAAAAGTTCTTTTTCGTATCTTCCGCCCCCAAAGACCGGCATGACCCACAGCTCAGAAACATAAAGTTTCCTGCACAGGGGAAAATCGAGTGGAAATCAGCAACTATTTATGGTACTATAACACTGGTATGTTATCGGATTTTCCATCCGATCCCATCCTCACCCAGCACCCGACCAACCGCATTCACAGGAGGTACTGTTTTATGAATTACCTATGGTCAGCCTTCCTGGGCTTCGTCCAGGGCGTGGCGGAATTTCTGCCCATCTCCAGCTCCGGACACCTGTCCCTGCTCCAGAACTTCTTCGGCCTGCGCAGCGCAGAGAGCGGGGGACTGTTCTTCGACGTGCTCCTGCACCTGGGCACCCTCATCTCCGTCTTCATCTACTATTGGAAGGACATCCGCGACATGATCCTGGAGTTCTTCCGGGGCATCGCCGCCCTGGGCAAGCCCACCGGCGAGACACCCCCACCGGCACGCCGTCTGGTGCTCCTGGTCATCCTGGGCACCCTGCCCCTGTTCCTCATCCTGCCCATCAAGGACACGGTGGAACAGCTCTACTATAACACCTACTTCATCGCCTTCGCCCTTCTGGCCACCGGCTGCCTGCTCTACCTGTCCGACCGGCTGGCAAAGGGGCGGAAAACGGAGAAGAACGCCACCATCGTGGACGTCCTCCTGGTGGGCGTGAGTCAGGCCATCGCCACCGTCCCCGGCCTCTCCCGCTCCGGCACCACCATTGCCGCCGGCCTCATGCGGGGCTTCGACCGCACCTTCGCCGTCCGCTACTCCTTCCTCCTGAGCCTCCCCGCCGTCCTCGGCGCCAATATCCTGAGCCTGAAGGACGCCGTCCAGGAGGGGGTTGATTGGGGGATGCTCCCCATCTATTTGGTGGGGATGGTGGTCTCCGCCGTGGTGGGCTATTTTGCCATCCGTCTCGTGAACCTGCTCACCGACAAGGGCAAGTTCGGCAACTTCGCCTACTACTGCTGGGGCGTGGGTGCCTTGGCTCTGATTCTCAGCATCCTGCTGTGAGCCTAACTGCGTTTTCAACCTAGAAAAGAGGGGTTTTATGCCTGCAACACAAAAGAAGACTGGCACTGGAAAGGCGAAACCCACCAGTGCCAATGGAAAAGCCGCCCCCAAGAGCGGCAGCCAATCCACCACCAAACGAAAGACCAAACCACCCAAAAAACCGCCCATCTACCGAGAAGTGGGAGCGGTCATCTGTCTGCTCCTGGCCATCTTCTCCGCCTTGGGCTACTTCAACTCCCAGGCCATCTTCATCAACGGTCTGTCCACCTTGGAAAAGGGGCTGTTCGGCTTCGGCTTCTGGCTCATGCCTGTCATGCTCCTGCTCATCTCCGTCAAGCTCTTTCGCCACTTTGGACGCCCCGTGCGGCTGCAGGTCGTGCTCTGCCTGCTGGTGCCCCTCTTTGTGGGCGCTGCCGTCCATACGGCTTTGTGCGAGGGGGATTACGCTTTAAAAACCAGCGTCCTTCCCGCCCTCTGGGAGTCCGGCGCAGCCCTCAGCTCCGGCGGTGCCCTGTCCGGGATGCTCTCCGTCTTGCTCACCAAGGTGTTCAGCAGCGTAGGTGCCATGATCCTGCTCCTGTTGGGGCTGCTCTGCTGCATCCTGGGGCTGCGGCGCATCGGCCCCACGGAGCTTGTGCATATGCTCAACGAGTACCGCGCCCAGCGCTACCGGGAGAAGAAGAAAAAGGCCAAGGAGAAGGCGGAGCGTGCCGCCTATTCCCCCGACGACTACATCCAGAACACCGACCCCATTCCCAAAACGCCCCGCCGTCCCAAGAAGCAGCCTGACCCGCTGCCCCCCGTGGGCGACCCGAAACCGGCGGTCACCGTCACCAAGCTGGACATCAAGCCCACTCCCACCCGGTTCCCCACGGAGATCGACATCCCCATGGCCAGCGACGCCGATTGGAAGTCCATGAAAGAGCAAAAAGCGGTGGAGGAGCCGACCCCCGACAAGGAGACCCCGCTGGACGCCATCTGGACGCCGGAAGAACCCACCCTGCCGGAGGACGGACCTGTGGAACCCGTCGAGTCTGTCCAGCCGGATGAAGCGCCAGAAGCGGAACCTGCCGAAGAACCTGCGGCAGAGGAAGTACCCGCCCAGGCGGGACCGCTGCCGGAGGAAGAGGACTTCCCCTGGTACGGGGAGGAGGCCAACTGGCTCAGCGAGGACATGGAGAAGACCTGCTTCACCCCCCAGTCCGGTTCCTTCTTCCAGGAACGCCAGCACGCCACCCCGGCGGAGGTGCTCTCCGGAGAACGGGAGCCGGAGCGGAAATGGATGCCCGCCGGCCCCGACGTGGACTTCGAGCCGGAGGACGGGGAACGCACCCCGCTGAACGAGGCGGAAGTGACGGTAGAATTGCCCTCCGCCGCCCTAGAGGAGCCGGGCAAGTATTACTATCCTCCCAGCTACCTCCTCCACGAGCCCCCCAAACAGCAGGCCCAGGGGGTGACCAGCGAGGTCATCGAGACCCAGAACCTGCTCCAGGACACCATCCGTTCCTTCGGCATCGAGGCGCAGATCATCGACTACGAGCAAGGCCCGTCGGTCACCCGGTACGAGCTGGAGCTGAAGCGGGGCGTGAAGCTCAATAAAGTCACCAACCTGGCCGGGGACATCGCCCTGAGCCTGGGTGCCGTCAGCGTCCGCATCGCGCCCATCCCGGGCAAGAACTCGGTGGTAGGCGTGGAGGTGCCCAATAAGGTCACCGTCCCCGTCCCCATCCGGGAGGTCATCGAATCCAACGAATTCCGCACCCACGATTCCAAAGTGGCCTTCGCCGTGGGCAAGGACATTTCGGGTAAATGCGTGGTAGGGGACATCACCAAGCTGCCCCACCTGCTCATCGCCGGTACCACCGGCTCCGGTAAGAGCGTCTGCACCAACTCCCTCATCATCTCCCTGCTCTATCGCGCCACCCCCGACGAGGTGCGCCTGATCATGGTGGACCCGAAGATGGTGGAGCTGAGCATCTACAACGGCATCCCCCACCTGCTCATCCCCGTGGTCACCGATCCGAAAAAGGCCGCCGGCGCCCTGCAGTGGGCGGTGACGGAGATGATGAAGCGCTACCGCCTGTTCTCCGAGCGGCACGTGCGGGACCTGAACGCCTATAACAAAGCCATCGCAGAAGAGGACGACCCGGCGCTGACCAAGCTGCCCCAGATCGTGGTGGTCATCGACGAGCTGGCCGACCTGATGCTGGTGGCGGCGAAAGAGGTGGAGGAATCCATCTGCCGCATCGCCCAGATGGGTCGTGCCGCCGGCGTCCACCTCATCATCGCCACCCAGCGTCCTTCGTCCGACGTCATCACCGGCCTCATGAAGGCCAATATCCCCTCCCGGATCGCCTTCGCCGTGGCCTCCTCCTTGGAATCCCGTATCATCCTGGATACCTCCGGGGCGGAGAAGCTGGTGGGCAAGGGGGATATGCTCTATTACCCCGTGGGCAGCGGCAAGCCCAGACGTGTCCAGGGCTGCTTCATCGCCGACGAAGAGGTGTCCGCCGTCACCGAGTACATCAAGGAACACTTCCAGGCGGATTACAGCGACGAGGTCATCCAGCAGGTGGAAGCCAACGCCCAGGCCAACGAGAAGAACGGCAAGGGCGGCAAAGCAGCCGCCAGCGAGCCCACCGTGGACTCCGACCGGGACGAGATGTACGAGGACGCCGTCGAGGTCATCGTCAACACCGGCATGGCGTCGGTCTCCATGCTCCAGCGCCGCTTGAAGCTGGGGTACTCCCGTGCCGCACGGCTGGTGGATCAGATGGAAGAGGACGGCATCGTCGGCCCCTTCCAGGGCTCCAAACCCCGTGAGGTGCTCATGACCAAGGAAGCCTGGCAGGAGCGCAAGCTGCGCCAGGACGGCGACGCAGAAGACCTGGCATTGGCCCAGGCCATGAGCGCCGCCGCCGACGCAGAGGCCGACCTGCCGTGGACGGAGAGCGAAGAGGACGGACTGTGAGCCGTTTTCTGCGCAGTTTTCCAGGGAAATCCCCCGGCCGAAAAGTTTTTTGAAAAAAATCGAAAAAAACACTTGCATTCTTCTGTGAGCTGTGCTATGA
>CAKTHW010000094.1 GCA_934565425.1 uncultured Oscillospiraceae bacterium | reverse complement strand
GGGAAAAGAGCATCCCGAAGCCGTTGCCCCCGGCATGCCCACGTCTGCTGCGGACGCTTCGCCGGGGCCGTTGACGATGCAGCCCATCACCGCCACGGTGATGGGTTTTTGCACCGTTTTCAGACGGCGCTCCACCTCCTGGGCCAACGGGATCAAGTCGATGCGCGTCCGTCCGCAGGTGGGGCAAGAGATGAGGTTGGGGCCGTCCTGGCGCAGGCCGACCGCCTGCAGGATGCGCTTGGCGGTGACCACTTCCTCCACCGGGTCAGCGGTCAGGGTCACCCGGAAGGTATCACCGATGCCCAGGGCCAGCAGGCCACCGATGCCGATGGCGGATTTGATGGTGCCCATGGTGGCAGTGCCCGCCTCGGTGACCCCCAGGTGGAGGGGGTAGTCGCTGCGCTGACGCATGAGCTGGTAGGCTTGCATGGTGATGGGGACGCTGGAGGATTTCAGGCTGACGCAGATGTCGTCGAAGTCGTAGCGGTTGAGCAGTTTGATGTGGCCGAAGGCGGATTCCACCAGGGCTTCCGGGCAGACCTTGCCGTATTTGGCCAGGATGTCCTGCTCCAAGCTGCCCCCGTTGACGCCGATGCGGATGGGGATATTCTTCTGACGGCAGGCGTCCGCCACCGCCTTCACCCGGTCGGGAGAACCGATGTTGCCCGGGTTGATGCGCACCTTATCCACCCCGGCTGCGATGCACTCCAGGGCTAGTTTATAGTCGAAGTGGATGTCCACCACCAGCGGAATATTGCAGTGCTCCTTGATGGTGCCGATGGCCTTGGCGGAAGCTTTGTCGGGTACTGCCACCCGGACGATCTCACAGCCCGCTTCTTCCAGGCGGCGGATCTGCTGGATAGTGGCTTCCGGGTCGTCGGTGCGGGTGCTGCACATGGACTGGATGGAGACGGGCGCGCCGCCGCCCACCAGGACGCTGCCCACTTTGATCTGTTTGGTCATTTCTATCTACCTCTTTTTGCTAACTGACGATGCGATAGACGTCCTGGAAGGCCACCACTACCATCAATCCCAACAGCAGCACCAGGCCGCCGAAGTGGACGTACCCTTCGTATTTGGCGGGGATGCGTCTGCGGAAGAGCAGGGCTGCCAGGCCGTTCAAAATCAGGAAAAACACCCGTCCGCCGTCCAACGCGGGGATGGGCAGGAGGTTCATCACGCCCAGGTTGATGGCCAGGAACGCGGCGAAGTAGAGCAGGTTATCCACCGCCTGGCGTACGCCGCTGGCGGACTCGGCCATCTGTCCCATGGCGTCCACGATGCCGATGGGGCCGGAGAGGGCGCTGAAGCCCACCGCGCCGGTGAACAGGTCTTCCAGGCTCCACCAGATCATTCGCACGAAGTCCACGCTGTTGGCCAGACCCAACCGCAGCTTGCTGCCGAAGGTGGCCTCCTTGCTCTGGAAGTACAGGCCGTACATGGTGACCTTCTTGCCTTCCACCTCGTACTCCCGAGGCGTCAGGGGCAGGTCGTTCAATACGATCTTCTCCCCGTCCCGGCGCACCACGATGTCGTGGGTCTTGCCGTTGCCCCGGTTCAGGAGGGTGGAGATGTCGCTGTAGAGCAGGACGGCGCTGCCGTCGATGGAGACGATCTCGTCTCCAGCCTGGAGCATGGTCTCCCCCTGGCAGGGGAAGCCGTCCACGAAACCGCTGAGGGTGGTGGAGACGTAGCCGGTGGAGGCGGCGAAGAGGCCCAGGATGAGGAGCATCCCGGCCAGGAAGTTGGCGGCGGGACCGGCGATCAAAACCAGGAATTTTTTCCACCCGGCAGCGTTGCCGAAGGCTCGTGGGTCGTCGCTCTCCCCGTCCTCCCCTTCCATGGCGCAGAACCCGCCGATGGGGAACAGGCGGAGGGAGTATTTGGTCTCCTTCCCCTCCCGGTGCCACAGCTGAGGCCCCATGCCGATGGAGAACTCCAGCACCTTCACGCCGGAGGCTTTGGCCACCAGGAAGTGACCCAGCTCATGGATGGCGATGAGGAGGCCGAAGATGACGATGGCGATGATGATATAGATGAGTTTGGTCATGATACCTCACATTCTTTTACATACGGCTCCAAGCGGACGCCACCGCTTCCCGGGCGGCGTGGTCGGCGGCCAAAATCTGTTCCAGGGTATCCGCCGGGCCTTCCGGCACGGTTTCCAGGGCGTACTGCACCAAATCCGCAATATCCAGGAATCCAATCTTATCCTGCAAGAACAGCCCCACTGCCGCCTCATTGGCACCGTTGAGCACTGTGCAAGGCGTGCCCGGTTTCCGCGCCGACTCCAGAGCCAATCTCAGGCACTGGAAGGTGTCCAAGTCCGGTTGGGCGAAGGTCAGGGGCGGGCAGGAGAACAGGTCCAGGGTTGCCGCCACTGCCTCCGTCCGGTTGGGGTAGGTCAGGGCGTACTGGATGGGCAGGCGCATATCCGCCACGCCCAGCTGGGCCAAAACCGCGTTGTCCCGGTACTCCACCAGGGAGTGGATGATGCTCTGGGGGTGGACGGCGATGGACACCTGGTCAGGGGTGAGCCGGTACAGGCGCATGGCCTCGATGAACTCCAAGCCCTTGTTCATGAGGGTGGCAGAGTCGATGGTGATCTTCGCGCCCATGGACCAGTTGGGGTGCTTCAGGGCGTCGGCACGGGTGACGTGCTTCAGCTCTTCCCTGGTCTTGCCAAAGAAGGGGCCGCCGGAGGCGGTCAGGATGACCCTCTTAATTTCTCCGTGGCTGCGGCTGCCCTGGAGGCACTGGAAGATGGCGGAGTGCTCGCTGTCCACCGGCACGATCTCCGCGCCGCAGCGGGCGGCCTCGCTCATGACCAGCTCGCCCCCACAGACTAGGGTTTCCTTATTGGCCAGGGCGATGCGTTTTTTCTCGTGGATGGCGGCCAAGGTCGGCTCCAGGCCGATCATGCCCACCACGGCGGTGAGCACCGTGTCCGCCTCGGGCAGGGTCGCTGCCTCTAACAGGCCGGTGCGGCCAGAGGCCACCCGGGTGCTGGTGTCGGCGATGCGGGTCTTTAAGTCGGCTGCGGCAGATTCGTCCCAGCACACGGCCAGCTTGGGCTGAAACTGACGCACCTGGTCTTCCAGCTGCGTCACGCTGCGGTTGGCGGCCACAGCGGCCACAGACATTCCGCAGGCGGCAATCACATCCAGAGATTGCCGCCCGATGGAGCCTGTGGAACCCAGTAAGGATATGGTTCTCATATGTTCCTCCACCTGGTATTACAGGGTACTATATTCAAAAAACGGTACGATCATGAGTAACAGATAGGTCAGCGGCGCGCAGAAGGTCACGCTGTCAAAGCGATCCAGCACTCCGCCGTGTTCCCGGAACAGGTGGCCGTAGTCCTTGATGCCGTACTGACGCTTGATATAACTGAAGGACAGGTCGCCCAGCTGGGAGACCAGACTGCCCAACAGGCCGTACAGGGCCAGCACCCAATAGACCGGCGCGTGTCCCAGCACCTTGCCGATGACCAGGCCGTACAGCACGCAGCACAGCGCTGCCCCCAGGAAGCCACCCACGCTGCCCTCGATGGTCTTTTTCGGGGAGAGGTGGGGCGCTAACTTGTGTTTCCCGAAGCGCATCCCGGCGAACAAGGCAAAGGCGTCGCTGGTGAAGGCGCTGACGAAGGGCAGGAACATATAGAGCCGCGCGTGCTCCAAGTCCGCCATGAGGACGAACACGGAGAGCATACTGGGCACGACCAGAGCAGCGAAGACGGTCATGGCCATCTCCTCCACCTGCATGGTCTGCCGACTGGCGATGGCCTCGCCGAAGAGCAGGAGCATGAGGACGAACACGCCGCCCACAGCGCCCACGATGCGGCAGCCGAAGTAGTACCAGAGAGGCACCAGGATGGCGAAGATGACCGCGTACAGCACCAAGCGCCGGTTGTGCACCGCATGGGTGGCGCCCAGCAGCTCATAGGCGGCGATGGCGCAGAGGGCGCTGAAGGCCACGGTCAAGACGATGACCGGGGAGAAGAACAGGATCACGATGAGCAGTGGGATTCCCACCAATGCAACCATAATACGTCCCAGCATAGGTTAGACACCTCCAAATCGTCGGGAGCGCCCCTGATAGGAGGCGATCGCGTTCAAAAGCTCATCGGGAGAAAAATCCGGCCAGAGCACGTCGGTAAAGTAGTATTCAGCGTAGGCGGACTGCCAGAGCAGGAAGTTGGACGTCCGGATCTCGCCGCTGGGGCGGATGATCAGCTCCGGGTCGGGGATGCCGGCGGAGTACAGGTCATCAGAGAACATCCCTTCCGTCAAGTCCTCCGGCTTGGCCTTCCCTTCCACGCAGTCCTGGGCGAATTTCCGTGCGGCTCGGACGATCTCATCCCGACCGCCGTAGTTCAGGCACACGTTGACCTGGAAGCCGTCGTAGCCTTCGGATATTTTGCGGGTCTCCTGGCACAGCTGGTACAGCTCTGGGTCCAGGCTGGTCAGGTCGCCGAAGAATTGCAGCTTGATGTGGTCCCGTGCCATCTCCTCGATGGCCTCGTGGAGGTACTTCCGCAGCAGGCCCATGATGGCCCCCACTTCCTCCTGGGGACGCTTCCAATTTTCCGTGGAAAAGGCGTAGACGGTCAGATAGTCCAGGCCGATGTCCTTGCAGTAGGTGGCGATGGTGCGGAAGGTCTCCGCACCGGCGGCGTGACCGGCTGTCCGGGGCATCCCACGCTTTTTCGCCCAGCGTCCGTTGCCATCCATAATGATGGCCACGTGACGGGGCAGGTGGGCGAAGTCCACTTGGGGGTGGGTGGTGTTGGTTGGTTTCTTCTTGTTTTTACGAAATAGGAGCATATCCTTCCATGAACGCCAAAACGGGATTTGACAATCCCGTTTTGACCTCTTTCCTCCATTTTGATAGATGAGCGGGCAAGCCGGAGCTTACACGTTCATCAGTTCCTTTTCCTTGTCCGCGGTCAGGACGTCGATGTCCTTGCAGCGCTTGTCGGTCAGGTTCTGGAGTTCCTTTTCGTAATCCTTCGCCTCGTCCTCGGTGATCTCGGACTTCTTCTTCATGGCCTTGACCTTGTCCATAGCGTCCCGGCGGATGTTGCGGATGGCGACCTTGCCGCTCTCACCGTACTTCTTCACCTGCTTGGTCAGCTCCTTACGGCGTTCCTCGGTGAGCTGGGGGAAGTTGAGGCGGATGATACGGCCGTCGTTCTGGGGGTTGATGCCCAGGTCGGAGGTGTTGATGGCCTTCTCGATGGCCTTGAGCAGAGACTGATCCCAGGGCTGGATGGTCAGCTGACGGGGATCGGGGGAAGCAATGGTAGCCACCTGGTTCAGGGGGGTGGGGGTGCCGTAATATTCCACGCTGATGCGGTCGAGCACCTGGGCATTGGCACGGCCTGCACGGACGGCGGCGAAATCTTCCTGGACGGCGTTCAGGGTCTTCTGCATCCGAGCGTCAGTGTCATTCAAAAATTCCTTCATCATAGTGTGTTTCCTCCTTAGTGTACAATGGTGCCGACTTCTTCACCCATGACGGCACGCACGATGTTTTGGGGGTCCTTCAATGCAAACAGCATCACCGGGATCTGGCATTCCATAGCCAGAGAGGTGGCTGTAAAGTCCATGACTTCCAGGTGCTTGGCCAGCACGGTGTCGTAGTCGATCTCGTCGAACCGCACGGCAGTGGGGTCGATGGCGGGGTCGGCATTGTAGACGCCGTCCACATTCTTGGCCAGCAAGATCATGTCCGCGTCGATCTCCGAAGCCCGGAGCACTGCGCCGGTGTCGGTGGAGAAGAAGGGGTTGCCAGTGCCGCAGCCGAAGATGACCACGCGGCCCTTTTCCAGGTGCCGGACGGCACGGGCGCGGATGTAGGGCTCAGCGATGGACTTCATCTCAATGGCGGTCTGAACACGGACATCCACTTCCTTGC
>CAKTHW010000093.1 GCA_934565425.1 uncultured Oscillospiraceae bacterium | reverse complement strand
ATCTTTTATCCCGTTCTCTATCTTCTTTCATCCAGACTATACTGTCGGCTTCGGAATCTCACCGAATCATGCCTTGCGGCTCGTGGGCTATACCACCGGTAGGGAATCGCACCCTGCCCTGAAGACGGTATCAACTTGTTTACGATGTGATCATAGCACATCCCGCCAGCGAATGCAATACCCTTCTGCAAAGAAGGACGAAACCGGGACACTTCGAGGACGAGAGAGCCGATACGGAAAAGACCGCCGGGAAAACCGGCGGTCTTTGTGTGTCATCACGATCAATCTTCGAACTTCAGCTCTTCCACGTCGTCTTCCGCAGCGGGTGCTTCAGGAGTTTCCTCTGCGGGAGCGGGAGCGGGTTCTTCGGCGGTGACAGGGGTCTCTTCGGTGGGTTCGGTGGGCAGGTCGTCCACGTTCACCTCGAACACGATGTCTTCGCTGGGCTTGTCCTCTGCTTCCTTCATTTCAGCGATCTTCTCGTTGTTGGCCTGGATCTTTGCCTTGGCCTCTTCGATCTCCTGGATCACGTCTACGAATTCCACTTCGGGAGCGGAGCCGTGGATCATGTAATAGCGTCTGCCCAGCTCGGCGTATGCCTTGCGGATGGTGTCCTCTTCGCTCAGATTGGCTGCCTTGAGCTTTGCCACGCCGGCCATCTGTGCGGCCTTGTTCATGCCCAGCTGTGCCCAATCGGCACCCTTCTGAGCCAGGTCACCGGTTTTCCGTTTCAGTTCGTCAAAGTTAAATGCCATAATGCAGTACCTCCTAACGCATGACATGGGGTGTTTTTCCTGATGGTTGTATTTTAACCGGTTTGTTGCCATAACACAAGCCTTTCCGGTTGGGTTTTACGCAATTTTAATTTCTTCCCCGGTTTTTCATCCTCTTTTCATCCTTTGTTTACACTTTGGAAATCCCCATCACCCGTTCAAACTGCTGCCAGCCAATCATCCACCACATCCTGCAGTGCCGCCGGAGTGACCAGATGGTTCATGACCTCCTGCGCCAGACGATAGATGCTGTCCGGATAGGTGGTGATCTGCCGGACGCTGGCGGACTGCTTGCCCTCCGAACCCAGCAGCACCACCCGCAGGCCGTACTGATCGCAAAGAACGCCGTCCTCGGTCTCTGCTTCTTCCACCAAGATGTAATATGCCACGTTGTAGCCACTCCCCTGCTCCACAGGTATCTTCTTCATGCCAACAAACAACTGATTCATGTTCCTTCCTCCTACACACTCCAATGATTTCGTCCAAGCTGTCTCGACACCCGTATTGTAGCCCCTTCTGTCGAAAATTTCGTGCGAAATTTGTCGAATGCTTTGACTTTTTTTGCAGGGGCACAAAAAAACACAGCGGACGCACACCTGTCGTCTCACTGTGTTTCTTTTTACAAGGTCTGGATGACCTTTGTGTATTCTTCGTAGCTCATCAGTTGATTGAGCACCTGGAGCAGCGCCTTGGTGCTCAAGTGCTCCGGCAAGTCCAGCTGATGGAGCAGCTTTTTCCGCCGCTCCTGGCTGCCGGCGCAGCCGGTGAGCTGGGCGGTGAACAGGTCGCTCCGGGTAATCTGGCGTCGCGGTTGGGTGGTGGTCTCCTCCCCTATCACCGTAGCACCTGCCCGCAGCAGCGCCTCCTTCAGCACCTCCGGGCGCATCCCTTCCACGCCCAGCTTGCCCTCCTTGCCGGGGGCGGTCTTGCGGCGCTCTTTGCCGTAGATGTCCGGGATGTAGGCGTGCTTTACCTGGTCCTGGGGCAGGACGCCCTTCAGGTGGTTGCGGATGACGAAGCCTGCGCCGTCGCTGTCGGTGAAGATGATGAGCCCCTGTGTGGCAGCCAATTTCCGCAGCATCTGCACCGTGTCCTTCTTCTTAAAAATCTGGAACCCGTCCACCGGGATGATGAGGGCGTCCACCACCTGGGACAGGGTGTTCTTGTCGTACCGCCCCTCCACCACGATGGCCTCTTTGATCTTCAGCATAGTCCTCGCCTCCTCATCCTGCCGCCAGCTTCAGCAGCAGGTCGGTCAGCAGCTCCTCCCGGTCGATGCCGGTGGATTTCATGGCCAGGTCGGTCTCCGCTGCCAGCGCTACAGCGTTGCGGCACCATTTCAGGTCGAACTGCCGGGCGGAACGCATCAGGTTCCCTGCCTGCCAGCTGCTGCGCAGCTTCCACAGGTCGGCCACATAGCCCTGCCCTTTGCCGCTCTCCAGAGCCAGCCGTGCCGACCACATCTGCCGGAGCTGACCGGCCAGGACAGCTAATATCATGATCGGCTCCTCGTTCATCTGGTACAGCTCCCCCAGCACCAACGCCGCCTGGTCGAAGTTCCGCGCCGCCACCGCTTTGGACAGCTCGTACACTTTGGCGTCCAGCACCGGGGTCGCTACTGCGTCGATATCCGCCCGGGTGATCTTCTGGCCTGATGCGTAGCTGCCTACCTTTTGGATCTCACCGCCCAGGTTGGTCATCAGGCCGCCGCAGACAAAGGTCAGGTACTCCGCTGTGGAGTTGTCGATCTCCTTGCCCAGGGCTTTGAAATGCCGTCGTATCCAGGCGTTCAGGTCGCTCTGCTGCTGGGGCTGGAACTCCACCACGGTGGCCACTTTTTTCAGCAGCTTGCCCAGCTTGGTGTTGCCGCCGGACTTATAGGGGAGCAGGTCATAGATGAAGATGAGGCAGACGTACTCGGGCAGGTCTTGGAACATCTGTTCCAGTCTGTCCCGGCGGCTCTCGTTCTCGAACAGGTCGTAGTCGTAGACCAAGATGACCGTCCGCTCGCTCATCATGGGCAGGGCGTCCACGCAGTCGGCCAGGGTCTGGATGTCCAATTCTTTCCCCTGAAACTGGTGGAGGTTGAAGGTCTCCATGCCCTCAGTGAGCAGTTTTTTCTGCACTTGTTGGATGTAATAGTCCCGCAAATAGTCCTCTTCGCCGTAAAACAGGTACAGATTGCCCAAGTTGTTTTCGGACAAGTCCTTTTTCAGTTTTGCAAACCCGGCGTCCTGCCGTTTCTTCTGTGCCATCGCGCACTCAATCCTCCTGAATGGTGATCGTTCCTTCCAAGTCCGTCCGGTAGACGGCAATGTTCCGTTCCTTGAGCCGATCCAACGTCTCCTGCCCAGGGTGGCCATAGCTGTTCTCCTCCCCCACCGAGATGACCGCCGCTTCCGGCGTGGTGGCGTCCAGCAGCTCCTTGCCGGTGGAGTAAGAGGAACCGTGGTGACCGGCCACCAGCACCTCGATGTCGGGGAGGCCCTTCGCCTGGAGCAGCTTCTTCTCGGTGGCCTTGGCCATGTCGCCGGTGACCAGCACGTCAAAATCGTGGACGGTGCTGACCACGGCCAGGCCGGACTCGTTGGATTTTCCCTCGGCCAAGGGCGCGTAAATCTGTAACCTGCCCGCGCCCAAGGACAGGGTTTCGTCTTGTTTCAGTCGGTTCCATGGTATGTCGTGTTGGGCGCAGAGAGTTTTCACAGTCGCCGCGTCCTGACTGCCCTCTTCCGGCGTGGGCGCGATGACCTGGGTCACGTGGGTGCGCTCCAATAACGCTTCCAGTCCGTTGATGTGGTCGCTGTCGTAGTGGGTCAAAATGAGAGCGTCTAGCTCGTGAATCCCCAACAGCTCCAACTGGTTGCCCAGCTTGTCCCCGGCGCTATTCATACCGCTGCCGCCGCAGTCCACCACGGCGGCGTGGTCTTGGGACACGAACAGCACACACTGTCCCTGTCCCACGTCCAGCACCTGAGTGGTCATGGCGCAATCGTTCATAGTCGAACGATACCCCAGCACCAAGGCCACCAATGCGGCGACGGAAACGCCAAACAGCCCTGCCACCTTCCAGCCTTTGGGTTTCCCCAGGTAGTAGAGCAGCAGGAGCAGGTAAGTAAAGAGCAGCCACAGCCGCATCCATGGGGACGTCCCGTCCAGCGCCGCAAAGGGTCGGAGGGAGAACCAGTGGATGGCCGCCGTGAGTCCGTTTGCCAGCAGGGACACCGGCAGCGCCAGCAGTTTCGCCAAAGGCAGTGCCACGCCCGACAACAGGCCGGTCACGAATCCGCCGCCCATGAGCAGTGGGATACACCAGAGGACGGCCAGGTTGGCCAGGGGTGCTATGAGGGATATATTGTCAAAATAGTACACGCTCAAGGGCAAGGTGAACACGGTGGCGGACAGGGTGAGCGCAACGCTCTGCCACAGCCGCCACAGCCACCGCTTCCACTTGGGCGGCACTTCCTCGCGCTCTTGCCGTTTGGGCATGAACAGGCGGATGCCCACCACCGACGCAAAGGACAACTGCAAGCCGATGCTGCCGATGGCGAAGGGGTTCTGTGCCAGCAGTACAAAGAGGGCCACGGTCAACGCCGTCCAGGAGTCGTACTCCCGGAGCAGGATGTTGCCCAACAGCAAAATGCCCTCCATCACCGCCGCCCGCACCACCGACGGGGACGCGCCGGTGAACAGGGCGAAGAGCACCAACAGCGGCAGCGCCAGGATGCTCTTCCAACGCCTTCCGCCGGGCAGGAGAAGGATGAACTCCACGAAGAACACCAGGTGCATCCCGGACACGGCGGTGATGTGACTCAGGCCGGTGCGGGAGAGGTCGCTGCGGAACCGGTCGGAAAGGCCGGACTGGTCGCCGGCGGTCAGCGCCCGCAGGATGCCGGCCGCTTCTCCGCTGTACAAGCCATCGAGCTGTTCCACCAGCCAATGGGACGCGCGGGTGAGCCACCAACGTGGGTTGTCCCGGCCGGTGTGGCGCACTTTGCTCAGCGCCACCTTCTTGCCTAGGGCGAAGATGCCCTGCGCCGTGTAGGTGTGGGTGGTGTGCTCCCGTCGGACGCTGGCGTCGGTAAAGTTGCCGGTGCCAGTGAGCTGGTCGCCTGGTTCCAGGCCGTCGCCACCCTCGGTCAGGTAGAGGAGGGCGCGAAAGGCACGGTCGTCTTTGGGGTGGACTTCCACCTCGATGGAGTGACCGTAATCGGTCTCTTTGGGGTAGGCGGTGACAGTAGCCGTGAAGGTCTTTCCCTCACCGAGAAAGCGTTGGGCGGGTGCGCAGACCAGCTGCTGATAGCCCATACACCACAGGAAGCCTACGCCCCAGCTGATGGCCACCAGGAGCAATTTCACTCTGGTGCGTCCGTGGAAGACCATGGACAGTGCTGCCGCTGGGACGGCCAAGGTAGCCAGCAGGAACTGTAGGGTTCCGGTGAGTCCGTAGGTGGACAAGGTGATGGCCGCGCAAAAGGGCAGGAGTGCCCAGAGCAGCGGCCTCATTGTTTTTTGTCACTGAGTCCCAGCAGGTAGTCGGTGGTGACGTGGTAGAGCTGCGCCAGCTTGATGACTGCCCAGACGGGAATCTCGCGCTCGCCGGTTTCGTAACGCCGATAGACGCTCCGCTGCATATTCAGGTAATCCGCGATTTCGATCTGCGTTTTATCCGAATCTTCTCGTAGGTCTCTGATTCGTCTGAATACCATAATAACACCTCAGGTGTAATGTTACCGTTTGGTGTCATTCAATATTCATTTTGGCTCCGTTTAGAGCCATCCGCCTCACTCTTTCGAATCTGAAACGCCCAACAGGTAGTCCATTGTCACATGGTAGAATTTTGCTAACTTGATTGCCGCCCAAACGGGGATTTCGCGCTGTCCTGTTTCGTAACGCCAATAGACATTTCGATTTAAGTGCAGGTAGTCCGCTATCTGCTGCTGTGTATAGTCGTTATCTTCTCGTAAGTCTTTGATTCTATGGAATACCATGGTAACACCTCAAATAGATGTTACCGTTTGGCGTCACGATTTTTTCATTTTTCACCCATACGGGTGAGAAGAAGCATAAAGAAAAACCGTGGGAGACCACGGTAGGATGGGAAGGCAGGCCCACCTTCCTTATTTCAATGATTCGTAGCGCCGCCCGCCAAAAGGCTCCTCCCATTTAATGGGGGGAGCTGTCAGCGAAGCTGACTGAGGGGGGAC
>CAKTHW010000092.1 GCA_934565425.1 uncultured Oscillospiraceae bacterium | reverse complement strand
GCTGGCTACTGTACAGCCCGAAATACGTGGATTATGTGGACAAAAAGCGTATCGAGAGTGCATTTTATAACCCTAAATCAAAGCCTAAGACTTGAGTGGGAATAACAAAAAGCACCAAAAGACGCTTGAGATTGCTCAAGCGTCTTTTTTCGTAAAACCTCTTGACTGAAAGTGGACTTTAAGTTGTAAAGTAGACCTAACAAAGACGAACAGCAAGGAGGAACCCCCATGAACAAGCCCTATATCATCTGCCACATGATGACCGCCGTAGACGGACGCATCGACTGCGCCATGACTGAGCACCTGCCTGGGGTGCAGGAGTACTACGAGACCCTGGACGCCCTGGCAGCCCCCACTTGCGTCAGCGGCCGCGTGACCGCGGAGCTGGAGATGGCCCAGCCCGGGATCTTCCAGAGCGACGACCACACCACCCTGGGCAAGGAAGCATTCTCTAAGGCAGAGGACGCCCCTGGCTACGAAGTGGTGGTGGACACCCGCGGCACCCTGCTGTGGGACGCACCGGAGGAAGGGGAGCGCCCGTTGCTCATCCTCACCAGTGCGCAGGTCAGCCCGGCCTACCTGGCTTACCTGGACAGCAAGCACATTTCCTGGATCGCCTGCGGCGAAGAGCGCGTCGACCTGCCCCGTGCCTGCGAGATTCTGAACCGGGAGTTCGGCGTAGCGCGCATGGCCGTAGTCGGCGGCGGACACATCAACGCGGGCTTCCTGGCGGCCGGTCTGCTGGACGAGGTCAGCATCCTGATGGGCGCCGGCATCGACGGTCGGGGCGGCATGACCGCGGTGTTTGACGGTCTGCCCATGGACAGACCTGTCACCCCCTTGAAGCTCACCAGTGTCCAGGCGTTTGACAGCGGAGCGGTCTGGCTGCGGTATGCGGTGAGGCGGGCGTAACGAGAAAAATCCTCTCGAAAAGGTTGTGCTTTTCGAGAGGATTTTTGTGCGTTTTACGGGAGCAAGCGGGTTACCGCGTCGATTGCTGCTTCCAAATCTTCGCTAGAGCGCAGGAGCGCAAGGATTTTCCTGGTCTGGTTTTCCTCAGCCACCGCTTTCAACAGCTCGGCCATTTCCAGTTCGTCGTTCATGATGTTTCTCCTTCCTGATTCGGTTCCGCACAAGATCAGGATGAATGGCGTTCTTCTATGATACAGGACTTGTCGGGAAAAAGCAAGGATTGACAAAAGAGGAAATGTGTGAGACGGTATGGAAAAGGAGGGGATACTGTGCGCTTCGAGCGGGAGAAGCAGAGGCTTGCTGCACGCTGCAAGCGGGAACTGGAAGCGGCGGAAACATTGGATGAACTGGCGGCGGGCAGAGACGGTCCCGGCACGTTGGCCGCCAGGTGGGCCATAGAGCGGTACAATGAAGCCATCCTCACCTTGCGCCAAAAGTACGGCATAGGGCTGGAAGAGCCGGTAAAGACCTTTGAACGGGAGAAGCAAGTGCTGGACAGATGGTATGACATCAACCGCACCCTTCCGAAGGAGTGGAAGGAACGGCTGACGGAGCTGTTCCCGGACTGGGGGAGGGAAGGGACCGCAGAGGGCTATCAGCAAAAGCTCTTAGCGCTGTGCGAGAAATACAATCCGGACAAATGACCGCCAGATTTGTGCAGTTTTTCGCGTTGCAGAGCGGCGGAAGCTGTGCTATAATAAAAATGTTCCGCCAATAGGCGGAGCTATGGGCCAGTAGCGCAGCTGGGAGCGCACCACATTCGCATTGTGGGGGTCGTCGGTTCGAATCCGATCTGGTCCACCAAAAAAAGACACGACCACGGGTCGTGTCTTTTTTTGGTCTCCGCCCCCCTGCGGGGTGCTTCGCCCTTCGGTGATTGAACATGCTCGGGGCGAGTGGATCGCCCCTGCGCCAAGGTTTTGCTGCGCAAAACGCTTGTGACGCCGGACTTCCGGCGGGTTTGGGCTCCGGTGTGCAAAGCATACCTCCGTTCCAATTTTATCATTTAACGGCGGAAATGAATTCCGCCTATGACAATTCTGCGCTGCGCTCTGAATTGCCGTGCCACTTGGCACGGCCGCCAGAAGGCGGCTTCTTTGTTGGGTTCGCGTCCTTTGGGCGCTCACCCTTCGGTGATTGCACTTGCTCGGGGCGAGAGGATTGCCCCTGCACCGAGGTTTTGCTGCGCAAAATGCTCGTGACGCCGGACTTCCGGCGCGTTAGAAGAAACCGTAATACAGCATCACTGCAGTCACTGCCGGGTACAGCCCGCCAAGCAACAACTCTTGCTTGGTGTGACGTCCCAGACCTAGGGAGCTGACCCAGACGGGGAGGAGGAGCACCAGGCCCAGCAGAAACCAAGGGCTTTTCAGCAGCGCCAGGATGACCACCGGCCCAACCACGCCGCAGGCGTGGCCGCTGCTCTTCACGTGGAAGCAGCGGGGGGACAGGGCGATGAGGATGCCGCTGATGACGTAGCATAGGTAGACGAACCACTCTGTGACACTGCCATGTCCCAGCGCGCAGCAGAGCAGCCCCACCACGTAGCCGATGACGGAAAATACCACTGCCAAGCTCCGCTGGGCGGGGCGTCCCTGACGGTGCAGGGTGGGCACACAGCGCCAGACTAGGTAGGCCAGCAGCGGGAACACCGCCAAGGTCAGCACGGCGATGGCGGCGTGGAGCGGGGGATATTGGCTGCGCAGCAGCAGGATGAGCACCAACACCAGCACCGGCGGCAGGGTGAGGATGCGCAGGGCTTTGGCCAGCTTTTCGTTCAAGGTAGTTCCTCCTTATTCGTCCGTACGTGCCCCCGCGTCCGAAGGGAGTGGGAGCATCCTATTGTACTAACTTACCGGGAAATTTAACCCGATTCCATAGAGAAACACGCAGATCTCTCCCAATTAGGACAGATTGCCTTGATTGCGCAAATCCGCCTGTCCCGCTCCCCCCAGCCAGAGGGCGGTGCTGTCCACAAAGTGGGTGAACAGTGTCCCCAGCCGGTCCACGCTCTCGTCCACATCCGCCTCCATGCGATTCCAGACGAATTGCAACAAAAACCCCACAAAGGCGTACCGGCAAAATTGCGCTACCTCCTTTAACTGGCTCTGAGTCAGCCCGCTGCCTTGGGTCTGACGGCAGACCTGCTGATAGAAGACGTCGTCGGTGAGGGAGAAGACATAGCGTTCCAGCTGGTTGCGGGAGAGGGAGTCAAAGATGTGGTAGACGATCTTGGGGTGAGCTTGGCAGATGTGGAGCAGGGTCTTGGTGGCGGACTGCCAGTGGAAATCCGGGGCGTGGATGTCCACCTGCTGGTTCAGGATGGTGTGGAACCAGACCCGGAGCAGGTCGTAGATGTCCTGATAGTGGTAGTAAAAGGTGTTGGGACTGACGCCTGCCCGCTTGACCAGGGCAGACACCGTGATCTTGTCAAAGGGCATCTCCTCCAGCATGGCCTGAAATGCCTGCCAGATCGCTTTCTGTGCCAACCGTGCCATCCGGTATCCCTCCTTTTCCGTTTGATGGTACTGTTGGAGATTATAGACGCAAATGGAGCGGGACGCAAGGGCAGAGGAAGATGACAGGATAGTTGCAATTTCGCCCCCGCTATGCTATGCTAAATCCAGAAAAACAAACGCCCCACCCACGGGGCTTTTCTTTTGCGGCGACGCCGCAGGAGGGGAAGGGAGCAAAGCGATGAAAAAGATACTGCTGCTGGGCACGGGAGGTACCATCGCCTCCAAGCAGACCGAGGACGGGTTGCAGCCTGCGTTGACGGCGCCGGAGATTTTGGAATACGTGCCGGGCGTGGAGCGCTACTGCGACATTGACGTGAAGCAGGTGTGCAACATCGACTCCACCAATATGTCCCCGGAAATTTGGTCCCAGATCGTCCGCGCCATCGAGGCCAACTACGACCACTACAACGGCTTCGTCATCACCCACGGCACCGACACCATGGCCTACACCTCCGCCGCCCTGAGCTACATGATCCAAAATTCCCGGAAGCCCATCGTCATCACCGGCTCCCAGATGCCCATCAACACCGACAGCACCGACGCTAAGGTGAACCTGCGGGACAGCATCTACTACGCCTGCGACGACTATTCCGAGAACGTCTCCCTGGTCTTTGACGGCAGCGTCATCGCCGGCACCCGCGCCAAGAAGATGATGGCCCGCTCCTTCAACGCTTTCTACAGCGTCAACTTCCCCGTGCTGGCTCGCATCCAGGACGAGCACATCATCCGCTACCTGCCCTACGACCCCATCCGGGAACCCCTCCAGTTCCAGCGGGAAGTCAGCGACAGCATCTGCGTCATGAAGCTCATCCCCGGCTCCCGTCCGGAGATGCTGGCGTACCTGTTCGAGCACTACGACTGCATCGTCATCGAGAGCTTCGGTGTGGGCGGTATTCCGGCCAAGATGCTGGAGCAGTTCTACGCGGAGATGGAGAAATGGGCGTCCAAGGGGAAGTTCATCGTCATGACCACCCAGGTGGTCAACGAGGGCTCCAACATGGAGATCTACCAGGTGGGACAGCGGGTGAAGAAGGAGTTCAAGCTGCTGGAATCCTACGACATGACCCTGGAGGCCACCCTGACCAAGCTGATGTATCTGATGAAGCGGTTCGAGGGGGACTATGACGCCATCCGGCGGCATTTCTACCGGGAGATCAACCACGATATCCTGTGCGCCTTCGAGTCCTGAACGAAAGCGAGCAAAAACCCCCTGTGCTGGAGAGAGCGCAGGGGGTTTTGTGTGCGCCGGTGGCGTACGATTGGGTGAAATGGTGACAGAATGGGGACAAAATGTGGCATTTTTCGGGGAAAAGGAGACTTTTCGTTCCTTGACAATTCATGGGGAAGGGGATAGAATAAAACAATCCGTATCGAGACAAACCGGCGGAAAATCACTATATTATGGAAGAAGATGAACCCCAATGATGAGACTGGATGATTTCAAAGCGGCACGTAACGTCCTCAAAGGCATTTTGAACGACACGGGCCTCATTTACTCCCAATTTTTCTCCAAGGCTACCGGCAATTACGTCTACCTGAAGCCGGAGAATATGCAGGTCACGGGTGCCTACAAGATTCGCGGCGCATACTACACCATCAGCACCCTGTCCGACCAGGAGAAAGCCGCCGGTCTCATTACCGCCTCCGCCGGCAACCACGCCCAGGGCGTTGCCTACGCCGCCAAACAGGCTAACGTCCCCGCCACCATCGTCATGCCCACCACCACGCCCCTCATCAAGGTAAACAACACCAAGAACTACGGCGCCAATGTGGTCCTTCACGGTGCTACCTTCGACGATGCGGCAGAGGAAGCGGCACGGCGGAGCAAAGAGGACGGCCTGACCTACATCCACCCCTTCAACGACCTGCGGGTGGCCACCGGTCAGGGTACCATCTCCTATGAGATCTTCAGCAACCTCCCCGACGTGGACATCATCCTGGTGCCCATCGGCGGCGGCGGCCTGGCCAGCGGCGTGTCCACCCTGGCAAAGCTCCTCAACCCCAACGTGAAGGTCATCGGCGTGGAACCCACCGGCGCAGCCAGCATGAAGGCCAGCCTGGAGGCAGGCCACATCGTCACCCTGCCCACCGTGGACACCATCGCTGACGGCGTAGCCGTCAAAACCCCCGGCGACCAGGTGTTCCCCTATATTCAGGAGAACCTGGATGACATCATCACCATCGAGGATAACGAGCTGGTCTCCGCTTTCCTGGACATGACTGAGACCCACAAGATGATCGTGGAAAACGCAGGTCTGCTCACCGTGGCTGCCCTGTACCACCTGGACTGCAAGAACCAGAACGTGGTGCCCATCCTCACCGGCGGCAACATGGACGTTATCACCATGTCCTCCCTCATCCAGAACGGCCTCATCAACCGCGGCCGTGTCTTTACCTTCTCCGTCCAGCTCCCCGACCGACCTGGCGAGCTGCTCCAGGTGGCCGGCCTCCGGGTCCAGTCCGGTCTCCTCGCGCAGCTCGCGGCGCGCCGCGTCCTCGAGGTCCTCGTCGTCCAGCACGAAACCGCCGGGCAGGGCCCACATCCCCTGGTACGGCGGGATGCCGCGCCGGATCA
>CAKTHW010000091.1 GCA_934565425.1 uncultured Oscillospiraceae bacterium | reverse complement strand
ACGCATCCTGCACGGGATGGAGCAGTGAAAACGGAAAGGGAAATGTTGGAAAATTTGGCGGGATTCCTGTGGAGTCTCGCTCTTTTTCCGCCGATTGATTTTTTATATGTTAAGAGGTATAATAAAGCCCTGACTGAGCATACAGCTTTAGTTGAAAATTTACAAAGGGAAGGCGGTGAGACGATGGCTCTGGAAGCAGTCAAACTGGTGGCACAGGCAGAACAGCAGTCCAAGGATCGGAAGGCGGAAGCTGTCCTGGAAGCCAAGAAACGGCTGGCCGATGCGGAGAAGGCTGGCCAGGAAGCTCTGGCGACCACCAAAAAGCAAGCAGACGCAAAGGGAAAGGAACTGCTGGCGCAGGCCGAGAAAGATGCGGCGGAGGATGCGGCAAAGATCAAACAGCAGGCCGATGCGGACTGTGCTGCATTACGGACCAACGCGAAAAAGCGGCTTGAAGAAGCGGCGTCACTGATTGTCAGAAAGGTGGTGGATGCCTGATGGCGATCGTCAAGATGAAGCGGCTGCGGGCAATCGCCCTGGAGGAACAACGGGACGAATTACTGACTCGGCTGCTTCATGTTGGTTGTGTGGAAGTGACAGAACCGGAGGATTGTCTGACTGATCCGGAATGGACTGCCCTGCTGGCCAAGGACACCGGCGCCCAGGGCGCGGTGAAGGCACAGATCACGGCGGTGCAGAGCGCCCTCAAGGCGCTGGACAAGTACGCCCCCGTGAAGGGCAGCCTGTTCACCAAACGGTCGGACATTTCCGAAGCGGATTTCTTCGATGCTGCCCGCCAGGAAAAGGCGCAGGCAGCGGCAGCGGCCATCAACGATTGTGTGGCGGAGATCTCGCAGCTGTACACCGAAGAAAACCGGTACAGATCTGCCCGAGACGGCTTGGTGCCATGGGAGACCATGAGCGAGCCGTTGGATCTGGACTCCACGGAGCACGTGGAGATCACCCTGGGCACCCTGCCGGGCACGGCCTCTTTGGAGACCATCCGGGGCGAGCTGGCAGAAAGTGCGCCGGAGAGCGAGCTGGTGGCCATCCACTCCAGTAAGGAGCTGCATTATGTGGTTCTGCTGGCGTGGAAAGAGACGGCCTCGGCAGCATCCAGCGTTCTGAAACCTTATGGCTTCTCTGTAGTCAAGTTCAAGGGGATGGAGGGCAACGCAGCCCAGAACATCGCCCAACTGGATGAGAAGCTGGCAGAGGTGAACGCAAAGCGAGAAGGGGCCATCGAGCAGATCAAGGCACTGGGCGACCAGCGCAGTGAGCTGAAATTGGCCATCGACCAGCTGACCCAGCAGGAAGCCAAGGAAGTGGTGAAGGATCGGTTCCTGACCGACGGCACCATCGTCTTCCTGGAGGGCTGGGTGGAGGAACCCAAGCTGGACAAGCTGGAACAGGAACTGAACGGTCTGGACTGCGCCTACGAGCTGGCCGATCCTCAGGAGGGGGATACGGTGCCGACTCTGCTGTCCAACCCCAAGTGGATGCGGGGCATCAATATGGTCACGGAGATGTACTCCCTGCCCGCCTACGACGGCATCGACCCCAACCCCCTCATGTTCTTCTGGTATATCTTCTTCTTCGGCTTCATGTTCGCCGACGTGGCCTATGGTATCATCATCTACCTGGCCTGCACCATCATCCAGAAGAAAGTCAGACCCAAGAACACCCTGGGCTATATGATGAGCCTGGGCAGATGGCTGGGCGGCAGCATCACCTTCTGCGGCATCTTCGCCGGCGGTTTCTTCGGAAACTCCATCACCACCTTCTCCGAGACCTTCCTGGGCATCACCCAGGATCAGTTCCCGGCTTGGCTGTCCACCTTCTGTGACGGCATCGTGGTCAACCCGGTGGAGGATCCTTTGAAGGTACTCATCATTGCCATCTGTATCGGCTGTGTCCACCTGGTCTTTGGCCAGTGCATCCGAATCTATATGGGCTTCCGGGATCACGAACCCCTGGAGGGCATCCTTGACGTGGTGCCCTGGTGGATCGTCTTTGCCGGCATCGCCGTCCTGGTCTTCTGTGACACCCCCCTGGTGCTCATCCTGGGTGCGCTGTCCCTGATCCTGACCCAAGGACGGCATAAAGAGGGCGGTATCATCAAAAAAATTATGGGTGGCATCACTTCTCTTTATGATATCACCAGCTGGCTGTCTGATGTCCTCTCTTATGCCCGACTGATGGCGCTCATGCTGGCCGGCAGCGTCATCGGCATGGTCTTTAATACCATCGCCGCGCTCCCCGGCAACATCGTTGTGTTCTTTGTGGTCTTTCTCATCGGACACACCTTTAACATCGGTGTCAACCTGATCGGCACCTATGTCCACGATGCCCGTCTGCAATATCTGGAATTCTTCGGGAAATTCTACAAGGAAGGCGGCATCCCCTTTAAACCCTTGAAATACAACACGAAATACGTAGACATTATTGAGGAGGAAAAATAAAATGGGCATTACTATTGCAATCATCGGCGCATCTCTGGCCGTTGCTCTGTCTTGTGTAGGTTCTGGTAAAGGCGTCGGCATGGTCGGCGAGGCTTCCAGCGGCGTTCTGGCGGAAGACCCCAGCAAGTTCTCTGCCTGCCTGATCCTTCAGATCATGCCCGGTACCCAGGGTCTGTACGGCCTGGTCATCTGGTTCTTTGCTATGCTCCAGCTGGGCGTCCTGGGCGGCAGCCCCATGGAACTGACCACGGCACAGGGCTTTGCTTATCTGCTGGCCTGCCTGCCCATGGCTCTGGGCGGCTACTTCACCGCCATCGCACAGGCTCGCTGCGCCGCTTCCGGTGTCGCACTGGTGGCGAAGCGTGCGGAAGAAATGTCCAAGGGCATCGTTCTGACCATCATGGTCGAATTCTACGCCATCCTCTGCCTGCTGGCTTCCTTCCTGATGATCCTGTTCCTGACCCAGGCTTGGGGCTAATTGACACCTTTCCCTACAGATACGGAAAGGAGTATCGGAACAAATGACTGGTATTGAAAAAATCACTGCACGGATCCAGGCGGATGCCCAGCAGGAGATCGACGCAGTGCTGGCGGAAGCGAACCGCCAGGCGGCGGAGATCAACGCCCGCTATGCCGCACAGGCCAAGCAGGCGGAGGCGGAGATCCTGGAAAAGGGCCGGCAGAGCGCAGCGGAGCTGCGTCAGCGCCGGAACAGCAGCGCCCAGATGGACGCCAAAAAGCAGGAGCTGGCTGTCAAGCAGGCACTGCTGGACGAGGCGTTCCAGCTGGCCTATGAAAAGCTGACCCAGCTGCCGGAAGGGGAGTATGAGGACTTGCTGGCCAATCTGGCCGTCCGCGCCTCTGTCTCCGGCAAGGAACAGCTGATCTTTTCCCAGGCAGACCGTGCCGCCTTCGGCGGCAAAGTCACCGCCAAAGCCAACGGCCTGCTGGCTAAGGCAGGCAAGACGGCGGAGCTGACCCTGTCCCCGACTACGGGCGACTTCCAGGGCGGCCTGCTCATCTGTGACGGCGATGTGGAAGTGAACTGCACCTTCGAGACCCTGGTACGGATGGTTCGCAACGAGGTTGTGGGCGATGTGACCAAGGCACTCTTTGCGTGATGCGCTCCTGTTATAAGGAGGGACGAAAAATTGTCTAAAAGAATCAAAGATACAGATTATCTGCATCTTTCCACAAGGATCCGTGCCATGGAGAACTCCCTGCTGGAGCGGGAACGGATGGATCGCATGCTGGAGGCCGGCACCGTGGAAGAAGCGGCCAAGGTCCTCACAGAGTGCGGCTATCCCGAACTGCAGGCCGTGAACGTGGACACGGTGGACGCCATGCTGGCCCAGGCCAGGGAGGAGCTGTTTGGGACGCTGAACGATCTGGCGCCCAACGGGGAGATCCTGGACGTGTTCAAGGTCAAGTATGACTACCACAACGCCAAGGCCATGCTCAAGTGCGAAGCGCTGGGGCTGGACCCGGAACGCCTGCTGGTGGACACCGGCCGAGTGGCACCGGAGACCCTGGCGGAAGCGGTCAAGCGCAGCGAGTTCACCGACCTGCCTAAGGTCATGGCGGACGCCATCGTGGAAGCACGTGCCGTCCTGGGCGAGACCCGGGACCCCCAGCGGTCGGATATGATCCTGGATCAGGCTTACTTCCAGGAGATGGAGCAGCTGGCCAAAGCCTCCGGCTCCCAGTTCCTGCTGGGCTACGTCCAGATGCTGGTGGACGCTGCCAACCTGCGCAGTGTCGTCCGCGTCCTGCGGATGGGTCGGGATGCCGACTTCCTGGCCACCGTCCTCTTCCCCGGCGGCACCATCCCGGCAGCCACCGTGGTCAAGGCGGCGGACGGAGAGCCGTTGGAGAGCATCTATTTCTCCTCCCTCTTCGAGGAAGCGGCCGCAGCCGGCGTCCAGGCCATCCAGGGCGGCAGCCTGACCGCCTTCGAGAAGGCGTGCGACAACGCGCTCAACGCCTATATGCAGAAGGCCAAGTATATCCCCTTCGGTGAACAGCCCATGCTGGGCTACGTGTCCGCCAAGGACAACGAGTTCACCGCCATTCGGATCATTCTGACGGGCCGTCTGGCAGATCTGCCTGCCGACGTGATCCGGGAAAGGTTGCGTAACGCTTATGTATAAGATCGCAGTGTTGGGCGACCGAGAGAGTGTGCTGGGGTTCAAGACCCTGGGACTGGACGTCTATCCGGCGGAGACGCCGGAGGAGGCGCGCAAGACACTCCACCGGCTGGCCCGGGATGGCGAGACCGCCATCATCTACCTCACTGAGCAGTTTGCTGAGCAGATGCAGGATGAGGTGAAGAAATATAAGGATATGGTCACTCCGGCCATCATCCTGATCCCCGGCAAATCCGGCTCCCTGGGCATCGGGATGAAGAACATCACCGATTCCGTGGAACGGGCTGTCGGCGCAGACATTCTGTAATGATGCAGCAAATTTGCTGCTGTTCTGTAACCTGAAATAGGAAAGAAGGTATGAAACCTAATGGGCAAAATCGTTAAGGTATCCGGCCCGCTGGTGGTCGCCACCGGTATGCAGGACGCCAACATGGCAGACGTGGTCCGAGTAGGCGAACAGCACCTGATCGGCGAGATTCTGAACATGAACGGTGACTCCGCGTCTATCCAGGTCTATGAAGAGACCTCCGGCATCGGCCCCGGCGCGGAAGTGGTCACCACCGGCGCTCCGCTGTCCGTTGAGCTTGGCCCCGGCCTGCTTGAAAATATTTACGACGGCATCCAGCGTCCCCTGGAAGAGATCATGAAGGTCTCCGGCGCCACCATCGCAAGAGGCGTCCAGGTCCCCGCGCTGAACCGGGAGAAGAAGTGGGACTTCGTCCCCACCGCCAAGGTGGGCGATCAGGTCACCGGCGGCGACATCATCGGCACCGTCCAGGAGACTTCCTCCACCGTCCACAAGATCATGGTCCCCCATGGCGTCACCGGCACCATCGCTGACATCAAGTCCGGCGCTTACACCGTCCTGGAGACCATCGCCGTCATCGACACCGACAAGGGCGAGAAGCAGGAACTGACCATGATGCAGAAGTGGCCCGTCCGTGTGGGTCGCCCCTACGTCAAGAAGTTCCCCCCCAAGGTGCCTCTCTGCTCCGGCCAGCGCATCATCGACACCATGTTCCCCATCGCCAAGGGCGGTGCGGCTGCCGTCCCCGGCCCCTTCGGCTCCGGTAAGACCGTCGTGCAGCACCAGCTGGCAAAGTGGTCCGACGTGGACATCGTGGTCTACATCGGCTGCGGCGAACGCGGCAACGAGATGACCGACGTTCTGCGGGAATTCCCCGAACTGGTGGACCCCCGCACCGGCGAATCCCTGATGAAGCGTACCATCCTCATCGCCAACACTTCTGACATGCCCGTTGCCGCCCGTGAAGCCTCCGTCTACACCGGCATCACCATCGCGGAATACTTCCGTGACATGGGCTACGACGTGGCCGTCATCGCCGACTCCACCTCCCGTTGGGCGGAGGCACTGCGTGAAATGTCCGGTCGTCTGGAAGAAATGCCCGGCGAAGAAGGCTACCCCGCATACCTGGCCTCCCGTCTGGCACAGTTCTATGAAC
>CAKTHW010000090.1 GCA_934565425.1 uncultured Oscillospiraceae bacterium | reverse complement strand
CACCGGGAATCCCGGTGGTTTTCTGTTGGTTCAAAATAGATCAGGTATTCATCTGCTTCCGACGAGACAGGTTCATGGTACCGTCCTGCATATTCTCCACGTCCTCCAGGCTCTTGCCGGTGCCGAAGGCGACGCAGGAGATGGCGTCGTCGGCCACGTGGGTCTCGATGCCGGTGTGCTGCTCGATCAGGCGGTCGATGCCCCAGATGAGGCTGCCGCCGCCGGTCATGACGATGCCGTTGTTGGAGATGTCGGCCACCAGTTCGGGAGGAGTCCGCTCCAGGACGGAGTGGACGGCTTCCAGGATGCGCATGGTGGGTTCCTCGAAGGCTTCGATCATCTCGCTGGAGGAGACGGTGAAGGCACGAGGCAGGCCGGTCATCAGGTCACGGCCCTTGATCTCCATGGTCTGTTCCTCTTCGCGGGGATAGACGCAACCGATGGACATCTTCAGCTCTTCCGCAGTACGTTCGCCGATGAGCACGTTGTGCTTGCGGCGGATGTACTTGATGACAGCTTCGTTGAACTGGTCGCCTGCGATCTTGATGGAGGCGGATTCGACCACGCCGGACAGGGAGATGACAGCCACGTCAGTGGTGCCGCCGCCGATGTCCACGATCATGTGGCCGTCAGGCAGGGAGATGTCGATGCCAGCGCCGATGGCGGCTGCCACAGGTTCCTCGATCAGGTAGACCTTCCGGGCGCCAGCCTGGATGCCGGCGTCGATGACGGCACGTTCCTCGACCTCGGTGATGCCGGAGGGAACGCAGATGACCAGACGGGGCTTGAAGAAATGGGTGGGAGCCACCTTGTGGATGAATTCCCGCAGCATCCGCTCGGTCATGTCGTAGTCGGAAATGACGCCTTCCCGCAGGGGGCGGATGGCGACGATGTTGCCGGGGGTACGGCCCAGCATGTTCTGTGCCTCGGTGCCCACCTTCAACAGTTTGCCCGTATTCTTATCAATGGCGACCACGGACGGCTCCCGCAGGACGACGCCCTTGCCCTTTACATAAACCAAAATCGAAGCAGTACCCAGATCGATACCAATATCTCTTGCAACGCTCATGCGATCACACTCCTCTAACATTCCATCTGTTATAGTATACCCGGACGGACTCATTCCAGCCCTCTCTGTATCGTATCGCTGAAATTTGGTAGCGAACTGACAATTTTCCGGAACAAATTCAATCTCTATGCTATTATAGCGGGTTTCGCCCCTTTTTTCAACGTTGTATGACAAAAGTTTTCTTAAGATTCACATTTCCGCGTCATCCCGGCGAAATGGCGTACGGGCCGCTGTCACACAGCACACCTCCGCCGCACCCGCAGCCAGCAGCGTCCTGGCCGCTTCCTCTAGGGTGCTGCCGGTGGTGATGATGTCATCCACCAGCAGGATGCGTTTCCCGGCAACTGTCTCCGGCGAGACCGCCCGATACACCCCAGCCACCAGCTCCCGCCGCATGGCAGGACTTGCCTCACTGGAGGCCAAAGACGGCACGTCCTTCCACTTCTCCAAGGTACGCACCGGACGCATCCCATAGCCCTTCGCCACCTGCACCGCCAGCAGCCGGCACTGGTCGAACCCACGTTCCCGCAGCCGTTTTCGGCTCACCGGCACCCAGGTGACCAGATCAAAGGGGTCTGACAGGCAGCGGCGGGCACATGCACCCATCCAACGGCCAAAGCAGACCCCATAGGATTCCCGTTGATGATATTTATAATCCACCAGCGCCTGGTGTACCTTCCCCGTCAGGAAGAAGGGGGACACGCACCGGGAAAATGCCCGTCCCGTCCGAACGGCACTGTGCGCATCCGTCCACGGCAGCTCCGCCAGACACGCTTTGCAGGCGTCCCGTTCCGCCCGTTCCAGCAGTGTGCCGCAGAAGACGCACTTGGGCGGGTAGACCAGACGCAAAAGTTCTTCCCATATCCCACGTACCGTGGGCTTCCTTCGGTTTTCTTCTTGTTCCATACGCTCCATTCCTTATCCGGTCAGGCCGATGACGTTGAGCAGCAGGATCCAGGACAGGCCGTAGTAGGTCACCACGGCGACCAGGTCGCTGACCGTGCTGATGAGGGGGCCGGAGGCCACGGCGGGGTCAATGTGGATCTTGTGCAGGACGATGGGCACCACGGTACCCACCAGACTGGAGATGGTCATGGCCACCATCAGCGCCGTGCCCACGCAGCCGGAGACCGAGAAGGCGTACAACGCCGGCTTGGCCTTGGCCAGCATGATGTAGATGCCGATGCACACAAAGGACACCAGCCCCAACAGCAAGCCGTCACAGAAGCCCACGCGGGCTTCCTTCCAGACCATCTTGAGGCGTTCCTTGCCGGTCAGCTCCTCGTCCATCAGCACACGGATGGTGACAGCCAGAGACTGGGTGCCGGAGTTACCGGACATACCCAAGACCACCGACTGGAAGAAGACGATGAGGGTCAGCTGTTTCATGACCCGCTCGAACATCCCCGCCACAGTGGACACGCCCAGCCCCAAGCAGAGCAACACCAGCAGCCAGGGCAGACGTTTCTTCATACTCTGACCCACACTCTCGTCCAGGTCTTCCTCGGTGGTCAGACCGGCCAACTGTGCGTAGTCCTCGCCCATCTCGTCGTCGACCGCTTCCACCAAGTCCTGGGCGGTGATGACGCCGATGATGTGATGCTCCTGATCCAAGACCGGGATGGAGTCCTCGGCGTAGTCCTTCAACCGTTCCAGGTTGTCGGTGATGCTGTCGCTGGCCAACATGTAGGGGTAGGAAGTACTGATGAGGCTCTCCAAGGACTCCCCCGCTCGGGCAATGATGAGATCTTTCAGGTCGATGGCACCGTAGAACATCCCGTCCTCGTCGGTGACGTAGAGGATGGAGATGTTGTCGTTGTCCTCCGCCTGGGCGATGAGCTGGCGCATGGCCTGCTTGATGGTGAGGGTACGGCTGATCTCGATGAAGTTGGTGGTCATCATGCTGCCGATCTGATCCTCGTCGTAGGAACAGATCAGCTCGATGTCCTCGGTGGCCTCCTCGTTCATCAGGGAGACCAGCTTTTCACGGACGTTGTCGTCCACCTCTTGCAGGACGTCCACGGCGTCGTCGGCGTCCATGTTCTCGATGATGTCCGCCGCGTCGTCCGCTTCCAGCTCTTCCAGGTAGGTGCCCACGTCGTCCAAGTAGGCGAACACTTCGGACATCCATTCCGTATCCAAGACCCGGTAAAGTTTTCGACGTCCCTCCTCGTCCAGCAATTCGAACGCTTCGGCGATGTCGTTCTCGTGGTACGCTGAGAGCTTTTCCGCTAGCTTGTCGTCCCGATCTTCCTGGTTGATGATCTCAACCAACTCTTTGACATAGTCCGCTTTTTCCCCGGGGATCCATCTTCTTTCCCGCTTTTCGTCCATTGTGGTACACCTCCCATCCGGCTGTTCTCACGCGATTTTCTTGCCAGATCAAAAAACAGCCTATCATTATAATATATACTATTTCCCCCGGAAAACGCAATCCTTTTTTTCTTTTTCCCCACAGTTTTTTCCATAGACTCCGTTCCGTACACGCCAAAGCGGCAGCACTCCCAAAGGAAACGCTGCCGCTGTTTTTCCGCTCTTGTTTTCGCTTACGGTTTGCACTGCCCACAGGGGCTGTACCCCTGCTGGATGAGGCTCTCCCGCTTGGCCTTGACGCTCCGGCGGTTCTCCTTGCTCATCCGTTCCACGCCGGAGCAGTCCGGCTTGTGGAACTTCATGGTGCTGGTGTTCAGGACGTATTTGGTCAGCTTGGTGGTATCCTGCTTCACCGGTTTCGTGTCCTTCTGGGCGCTACTAGAACCGCTCTTGGTGGACTCCAACCAGCTCTCGCCGGTGGCGTAGTCGATGCCCACGCCGGGCTGGACGTTGTAGCAGTATACATTATAAGTAATGCCTTCCCCGTCGTCCTCCACCGACATGGCTTCCATCTGCACCCCGTCGGCCACCAGGTTGTCCCCGTTGTAGACGGGCGTGACCCGGTAGAGCACGTGATTGTCCGTCTCCTTGATGTAGTCCGCCACCATGTTCTCAAAGGGGAGCATCCCCTCGGTGTTCAGGTAGCGCGTGCCGGTGATAAGATTCTTCTCGTTGGCGTTCTCCGCCGTCAGCTGGTAGCCGATGAGGTGGCACCGGTTGTACAGGCTCTTCCCCTCCACGCAGTCGTAGCGCACCGAGTGCCATCCGGAGGGTTTTACCTGGCTGATGTCCCCCCGCTTCTCGGTGGGCATCAGGTCCTGCCCGATGTTGGCATAGGCGGTGGTGCAGCGTCCCAGGCTGTCCAGCTTGCCGTAGGTCTCAAAGGAGGTGGTGGTGAAGTCGGACTTGGGGAAATCAGGGATGTTGCCGTTCACCTCCACATAGGGGGAACCGTCATAGGCGGTGGGCGAGTAGTCCACCTGGGTGCTGGTGGTGGTCTGTTTGGTGGGTTTGGTCTGGTTGCCAGTGGGCTGCTCCACCCCACAGCTGGGGAGCGCCAGACAGAAGAGCGCCGCCAGCAGCAGCGCGATGGATTTTTTACGCACGTTCATATACCTCCAAAGTGATGGTCTTATGGGAGGAACCGGGGAACTCCTCCTCCAGGGTCAGCTCCCACCCGTCCTCCAAGGGCAGGTCGAAGAAAAGGTCGCCTGGATAGGCTCGGTTCCAATGGAACAGATATACCTGCTCCACTCGCTCCGCCGCAGACGCTGCGGAGATGTTCTCCACAAAGCAAATTTCGCCCTTCCCTGCCTGGGTCAGGAAGTCCTCCGCCACGTGGATGGTTTCTGCTCCAGCGTCTTTGGCGAACTGTTTGGCGGAATACGCGTTCATCCACAGGGTCTTCCCGGCGAACAAGGTCAAGATCTTCTCTCTCAGCACTTTGTCCTGACTCTGCCGCCGTCCGTGGAAACACAGTCCCAACCGGTCGTCTACCGCTGCCACAAGGATCATGTCCTCTCCTCCTTTTTCCGTCATTGGCTCTATTGTACCAGAAAACGCCCGTTC
This sequence comes from uncultured Oscillospiraceae bacterium, assembly GCA_934565425.1. Taxonomy (GTDB): domain Bacteria; phylum Bacillota; class Clostridia; order Oscillospirales; family Oscillospiraceae; genus Onthomonas. The sequence continues at coordinate 1,130 of CAKTHW010000090.1, read as the reverse complement.
AGACAAACAAAAGGCGAAGCCTCATTGGCTCCGCCTTTTAAGTCGGGTGCTCAGAACAGCACCAGCTTCAGCGCCATCCCCACCACGATGAGGGCGCCCACCGCGGCGATGACGGAATAGATCTTCTTGGACTCCGGGTCCTCTTTCTCTTTGGTCAGGTAGTAGATGCCAGCGCCAAAGACCAGGACGCCGATGATGATACCAATGATTGCGATCGTCATGCTTGTTTCCTCCATTTCAACAGCAGCGCAGAGTTGGTGATAACCAGCACGCTGCCCGCGTTATGCACCAGCGCCCCCACCACCGGGTTCAGGATGCCGGTCATGGCCAGGACGATGGCCACAAAGTTCAGGGTCATAGAGAAGGTCATGTTCAGCTTAATGGTCACCATCATCCGCTTCGCCAGCGCCACCAGATGGGGCAGCTCCTTCACCTCGTCGTCTACCAGGGCGATGTCCGCCGCGTCCACCGCGATGTCGCTGCCCACGCCGCCCATGGCGATGCCCACTTCCGCCTTCTTCAGCGCCGGAGCGTCATTGACGCCGTCGCCGATCATGCACACCGGCTGACCGGATTTCTGATACTCGTCGATGTAACGCAGCTTGTCCTCAGGCAGGCAGTTGGCACGCACCTGCCCCATACCCAGCTGACTGGCGATGGTGCCAGCGGCGTTCTCGTTGTCGCCGGTCAGCAGCACCGGCTGCACGTCCAGGGCGGACAGCTGGCCGATCATCCCGGCGCTCTCCTTCCGCAGGGTGTCGGACAGGACGATGTAACCGGCGAACGCCCCGTCCACCGCCAGATAGGTCACCGTACAGCCCTGCTTCACATAGGCTTCCGCCTCCAACAGGGCGGGCACGTCCACACCGTGGTCATGGAGCAAAGGCAGATTGCCTGCCAGCAGCTGCTTCCCCTCCACCTGGGCGCAGACGCCCCGGCCGGGGATCATCTCAAACTGCTCCGCCTCCGCCAACGCGCCGGACTCCTTCTGCTGATAGGAGGCCACGATGGCCTTCCCCAACGGGTGCTCCGACAGCCGTTCCGCTGAGGCAGCCAGGCGGTACAGTTCAGATTCGGAATAGGCGTCCGAACCGCTCTTCACCGCCACTACCTCCGGGGTTCCATAGGTC
>CAKTHW010000089.1 GCA_934565425.1 uncultured Oscillospiraceae bacterium | reverse complement strand
CCTACACCCAGTCCTCCAACGTGAGCATCCTGGTCTCCACCGCACCGGTGCTCACCGCCATCCTGCTGGCGCTGACGCCCGGCAGCGAGAAGCCCAACCGGAACACGGTGCTGGGCATTTTGGTGGCGCTGGTGGGCATGGTCATGGTGGTGCTCAATGGCGCAGTGGTGCTCAAGCTGAACCCCATCGGCGACCTGCTCTCGGTGGGCGCAGCCCTGTCCTGGGCGGTGTACAGCCTCATCCTGCAGCGGTACAGCTCCCGCTTCTCCAGCTACCTCATCTCCCGGAAGCTCATGTTCTACGGCATCCTCACCACCCTCCCCCTGCTGGCCATCGAGGGCAAGCCCTTCCCCATCCCCACCCTGTTCACCCAGCCCACTCTGCTGCTGGGTCTGCTCTTCCTGGGCGTGCTGGGCAGCGCCCTGTGCTACGTGTGCTGGAACTCGGCGGCGGACACGCTGGGGGTGCTCCAGACCACCATGTACATCTACGCCATCCCCTTCGTGACCATGGTCAGCGCCGCCCTCTATCTGGACGAGACCATCACCCTCATGGGCATCGGCGGAGCGGTCCTCATCGTGCTGGGCATGGTGCTCAGCTCCAAGCCGACCAAAGCCAAAACAGAATAACAGAAAAACCACCGTTGCTTTCAACGGTGGTTTTATTTGCGTGTTTTACTCTGCCGCCTCCAAGAGCTGCTTGGTGTACGGGTGCTGAGGGTGGTCGAAGAGGGTGTCCACGTCCCCCTGCTCCACGATCTCGCCCTTTTTCATGACGATGGCCCGGTCGCAGATTTGGTAGACCACGTTCAGGTCGTGGGAGATGAACAGGTAGCTCAGGTTCAGCTCCTTTTTCAAGTCCACCAGCAGGCGCAAGATCTGTGCCTGAATGGTCACGTCCAGAGCAGACACCGCTTCGTCGGCGATGACCAGCCGAGGCTGGACGATGAGGGCAGAGGCGATACAGATGCGCTGGCGCTGGCCGCCGGAGAGCTGACCGGGCTTGCGTTCCAGATATTCCTCCCCCAGGCCGACCCGTTCCAGCATTTCGATGACTCGGCGACGGCGCTCGGCGGCGTCATATTTGCCGTAAATCTTCAACGGTTCCTCCAGAATCCAACGGACACTGCGGGAGGGGTTCAGGGCGCTGTAGGGGTCTTGGAAGACCATCTGGGGGCGCTTGCTGTGGTGGATGATCTCCCCTTCGTACTGATCCAGCATCCCCAAAATGGCCTTGGCCAAAGTGGATTTGCCGGAGCCGGACTCGCCCACCAGACCCAACACCTCCCCTTCGTGGATGGTGAAGGACACGTCCCGGAGCACCTGTTTGCGCTTCTGCCCAAACAGGCGGTTGCCGTTCTGGCGATACCAGGTATTCAAATGACGCACTTCCAAAACAGGCTGGTCAGTCATGGGCCAACAGTCCTTTCAGGGTCAGTACAGACGGCGGGTACGGGTGGGGATGGCGGCAATGAGCCGCTGTGTGTAATCCTCCTTGGGACGGAAGAAGATGTCCTCCGTACTCCCCCGCTCTACAATAATCCCTTTATGCATGACCAGGATCTCAGAGCAGAGCTTCCGTACCACGTTGAGGTTATGGGAGATAAAGAGGATCGCTGTGCCGTACTCCCGATTGATCTTTTTCAGCAGCTGCAAAATCTGCGCCTGGATGGTCACATCCAGAGCGGTGGTGGGCTCGTCAGCCAGCAGCAGCTTGGGACGAGAGATGATAGCGGCGGCGATCATGACCCGCTGGAGCATCCCGCCAGACAGCTCGTGGGGATACTTATCGTAGATGGCCTCCGGGTCGGGCAGCTCTGCCTCCGCCATGGCGGCGAGGGCGGCCGCTTTGCGCTCCTGGGGGGTCTGCTTGGTGTGGATGCACAGGGACTCCTCCACCTGGGGGCCGATCTTCATGACCGGGTCCAGGCTGGTCATGGGCTCCTGGAACACCACGGCCAGGTCAGTGCCCTGGCGGCAGCGCAGCTCTTCCGGGGTGCAGTTCAAAATGTCCAGGCCGTCCAGCAGGATGCTGCCGGAGCAGTCCGCTTTTCCCTCTGGGAGCAGGCCGCAGATGGACATGGCGGTGACCGATTTGCCGGAACCCGACTCGCCCACCAGGCCGATGATGGCCTGATCTGCCACAGAGAAGCTGACGCCCTTCACGGCGTCCTTGCCCTCTGGGGCACTGCGGAAATGAACCCGCAGGTCTTTGACTTCCAGCATAGTGCGTTCCTCCCTGCCCTTACTTTTTCCGCTGCAAGCCCTCTCCCAACAGGGAGAAGCCCAAGATGAGCAGCACAATGGTCAGCCCCACAAAGAGCACATACCAGGGGGCGTTTTTCAGGTACACCTGAGCTTCCGCCAGCATCCGACCCAGACTTGCGTCGGGGGGCTGGACGCCGATACCCAGGTAGCTCATGCTGGCCTCGGCCAGCACGGCGTTATTGAAGCCGATGGTGACGGCAGGCAACAGGACCGGCACTGCGTTGGGCAGGATATGCCGGAACATGATCCGGAAGGATTTTGCCCCCATCAACCGGGCGCTTTTGACGTAGTTCAGTTCCCTGGCCTTGGCGTACTCCCCGCGCACGATACGGGCGAAGCTGGGGATGAAGAGGATGCCCAGAGTCCAGGTGATGGTCACCTTATTGCCTCCCACCACGGCCACGACTACGAGAGCCAGCAGGATGGAGGGGAATGCGGTGACCGAGTCGCAGATGCGCATGAGCAGCTCATCTGCCCAGCCTCCGAAGTAGCCGGTCAAGGCGCCGATGAGGGTGCCGGCGATGACGCCGATGAGCACCACGCAGACGGCGATGAGGAAGCTGGTGCCCGCACCCTCCAGGATGCGGGAGAAGATGTCCCGCCCGTAGCTGTCGCAGCCCATGATGTGCTGGAGGGTGGGGGGACTGAATTTCACGGAGGCGTCCATGGCGGTGGTTCCGTAGGGCGTCCAGAAAAAGCTGACTAAGATCAGCAGCACCATGAAGCCGGACAGGACGCCGCCGATCCAGAGATACCGGCTGCGGCTGCCGCCTTTTTTGGTGGTTTTCTTGTTTCGATTGCCGTTCATTGTCATGACCTCCTCAGCTTAACCGAATGCGGGGATCCATGTACTGGTAGAGCAGGTCGGCCAGGAAGTTCACCAGAACCACCCAGAGGACCAGGATCATCACCAGGGCTTGCACCACCGGGAAGTCACGGTTGTTGATGGACGAGAGCAGGAGGACGCCGATGCCAGGGATGGCGAAGACCTGCTCGATGACGATGCTGCTGGCCACGATCTCCGCCATGGACGTTGCGATGAACGTGATGACCGGGATGATGGCGTTGCGCAGGACGTGTTTTTTCAGGATGCGGTCTTTGGTGCTCCCCCGGCTCCGGGCGGTGCGGACGTAATCCCGCTCCATCTGGTTCAAGATGGACGCGCGGAGCATCTTCACCGTCATAGCGATACGCGAGATGCCGATGGAGATGGCCGGGAAGATGAGGTAGACCAGGAATTTCGGCCAGGACTGGGTATAGGACACGAACTGTCCGGGGACAAAGACGCGCAGCCCCACGCCGAAGATGTAGGTACAGGCCACGCCCAAGAGGAAGGGCGGGACGGACATGAAGATCTGGTTGATGACCGTCAGGCTCCGGTCCAGGACGCCTCCCTCCTTCCGTGCCGTCCAGATGCCCAAGGGGATGGAGACCAGGATCATGAGGAGGAAGGAAAACAGGGTGAGCATGGCGGTGATGGGGAGCTTTTGGGCGATCATCTCCGCTACCGGCATGTGGTAGCTGTAGGACGTGCCAAAATCCCCCTGGAGGAAGCCGGCCAGCCAGCTTCCGTATTGGACGAGGATGGGGCGGTTCAGTCCCATCTCCTCCCGCAGCGCGGCCAGGGATTCTGGGGTGGCGCTGGTGCCTAACATAGCAGTGGCCGGGTCCGAGATGACCTGGAACGCTAGGAAGGCGAGAAGGGAAACGATGAACAATGTAATAATGAGAGTGAATACTTTTTTCAAAAGGTATTTCATCTTCTCGCCTTCCTTCTTTGCATTACAGATTTCTTAGGACTCAGCCATTACTTATAGTGGACGGTGGACATATCCATGACGTACATGGGATAGAAGTTATAACCGTCCAGGTTCTTGTTGATGGCCACGAATTCCGCCAGGTCCTGGATATACACGTTGGCTGCGGTATCGGCCAGGATCTTTTCGCACTGCTTGTACAGCTTGGTGGCTTCGGCGTCGTCGGTGGCGGCGTCGGCCTGTGCGTACACCTTGTCGAACTCTGCGTTGGAATAGTTGAACATATTCTTGTCAGAGGTGCTGGTGTAGCGCTGGAGCATTGCGGAAGCGGTCAGGGTAGCGGCGTCGAAGCCGACCACGGTTGCTTCATAGTTCCGGTCGGAGTAGACATCGCTGAGCCAGGTGGACCAGTCCACCTGCTGGATCTTGGCGGTGACGCCGACAGCGGCCAGCTGTTCCACCAGGACTTCGGCAGTCTTCACGTGGGGGGTGTAGTTGGAGGGCACCTTGATGGTGAACTCAAAGCCGTTCTCGTAGCCTGCTTCCTTCAGCAGTTCCTTTGCCTTCTCCACGTCGTGGGTGTAGGTGTCGCTCAGGGATGCGTCAAAGTACTTGGTGAAAGCGGGATACATAGCGGAACCGACCTTGGTGCCGTGACCGTCCTCGGTCAGGTCCAGGATGGACTGCACGTCCACCGCGTAGCTCAGTGCCTGACGGACCTTCTCGTTGGAGAAGGGCTCGAACTTGTTGTTCAGGTACAGTGCCTGGACCAGGTTCATGGTGCCTTCCAGCACGTTGTACTGATCGCTCAGACCCTTGATGTTGTCCACGGACAGGTGGGCGCAGATGTCGATGGAGCCTGCGTCCAGGGCTGCGGTGCGGGCGGTCTCGTCTTCATAGATCTGATAGGTCACCTTGTCCACCTGAGCGGGGGTGCCGTAGTAATCTGCGTTCTTCTCCAGCACCACGTTCTCCTGAACGGAGCGGGAGACGAACTTGAAGGGGCCGGTGCCGATGGGCTGGGTCTTGCCGTCCTTGTAGTCCTTGGGGGAGATATACACGTAGGCCAGGTAGCTCAAGAATTCCGCAGACGGCTTCTTCAGCTTGATGACCAGGCTGGTGTTATCGTCGGAGGCTTTGATGCTTTCCATATTAGAAAGCGCCTCTACCAGGGAAGTCTCCACAGCGGTAGCGGCGCAAGTTTTAAAGGAATAGAGAATGTCGTCTACGGTCACATCCGCACCGTTGTGGAACTTCACATTGTCCCGCAGGGTGAAGGTGTAGGTGAGCTTGTCGTCGGACACCTTGTAGTCCTTGGCGACAGCAGGGTTGAAATTGCCGGTGCTGTCCGCTTTGACCAAGCCTTCGTAAACGTTGAATAAGACCTCTCTAGTTCCTGCCGCCGTGATGGTGTAGGGGTCAAGACTTTCATCCAGGTCCTGAGCGATGCCGACCGTGATGGAATTGTCGTGGGCATCGTTCTTCGTGAAAGAGCTAGTTTCGTCGTTAGCAGCAGAGCCGCTACCGGAAGTGGCACCTCCGCAGGCGCAGAGTGTACCCATCGTGCAGGTTACTGCCAAGAGCAGTGCAAGAATGCGTTTCATTTGCAGATCTCCTTACCACCGTCGTATTCTCAAACGGTGTTACAACAAAATTAACATCTCTCATTATTAAATTGTCGGTTGTACTGTAACACACCCTTTTGCAAAATTCAAGGCTTTTTTTCCTCCTTTCCCGTCTCTGAAAATTTAAGATCGTTAAAAAACTAACAATTTTACCCCCTAAATCCCCTCACAGCGGAAAAACGGGGAAAAGTGTCACAAAACGGGGGATTGAACTTTTTTTGCAATTTTTTATTTTTTCCCCCATCTCCCCCCTTCCTCCCTCCCACAAGGACACCCACCCCCCTTCCGCCAAAATCGCAAAAAACTTCTCTATATTTTTTGTGAAATTATCTCGACAGACACTTGCCTTTGTTGTATAATATCACTAGAGTCACTACAACAAAAGGAGAGACCAATTATGACTGTTACTATCTTCAGAGTCCTGCCGGAAAACCCTGGTATCACCGATTACGTCAGCTCCGACGAGATGACCGCTCGCGCAAAGGCAGAGGCAATGGGCGCTTCCCTGTGCTCCAGAGAGTTCCAGCTGCCCAACAAGTGGAATACCTTCGCCTACCTGGACACCTATCGCAACGTCCACGCCTACAACCAGTCCGACAAGAGCGAGTGCTGGCCGG
>CAKTHW010000088.1 GCA_934565425.1 uncultured Oscillospiraceae bacterium | reverse complement strand
CTTAGCGTCACGCATCATACGTTCAACGGGGTAATCACGGATGTAGCCGTAGCCACCGTACAGCTGTACGCAGCGGCGGGTAACATCGGAGCCTGCTTCTGCGCAGAACAGCTTAGCCATAGCGGAGTCCAGTGCATAGTTGACGGACTTGTCGCCGCGCATGTAAGCGTCTTCCTTGCAAGCTGCGGAGTAAACCAGCAGACGGCCAGCCATCAGCTTGGTGTACATATCAGCGATTTCGAACTGAGTTCTCTGGAACTTGGACAGCTTCTTCTTGAACTGCATACGTTCCTGGACGTACTTCATGGTAACTTCCAGTGCGCCCAGACCAACAGCGATACCCTGAGAAGCAACGCCTGCACGAGCGCCGTTCAGAGTGTGCATGCAGATCTTCCAACCCTGGCCTTCTTTGCCGATCAGGTTTGCAGCGGGGATGCGGCAATCTTCGAAGACCAGCTCGTAGGTAGCGGAAGCACGGATGCCCATCTTCTTTTCATGAACGCCCTGGGTGAAGCCCGGGGTATCCTTTTCGACCACGAACAGGGAGATGCCCTTCAGGCCCTTGGTCTTATCGGTGACTGCGAAAACAACATAGGTAGAAGCAGTGTCGCCGTTGGTGATGAAGCACTTGGTGCCGTTCAGAACGTATTCGTCGCCGTCCTTCACAGCAGTGGTCTGCTGGCCAGAAGCGTCGGTGCCAGCGCCGGGTTCGGTCAGACCGAATGCGCCCAGCTTACGGCCGGAAGCCAGATCAGGGATCCACTTCATCTTCTGTTCTTCGGTACCGAAAGCCATGATGGGGCCCATGCACAGAGAGGTATGAGCAGCCATGATGGTGCTGGTAGCCAGGCAGCACTTGCCCAGTTCTTCGATAGCCATGACATACATCAGGTTGTCGCCGCCTGCGCCGCCGTACTTCTTAGGAATGGGAATACCCAGGAAGCCATAACGTGCCAGCTTGGGAATAGTTTCCCAAGGGAAGCGTTCTTCTTCGTCGATTTCAGCTGCCAAAGGTTCCAGTTCGTTGTGAGCGAACTCTACGAACATTTTACGAGCCATTTCATGTTCTTTGCTCATTCTAAAGTCCATATATGAATCCTCCTACTTTTATATTTGAACTAACCCGGGGGGGAGGCTCCCCCCCGGCATAGAACATAGATAGGTTAATGAGTGATTAGTACTTGAAGAAGCCTTCGCCAGTCTTGATGCCCAGCTTGCCAGCGCGGACCTTCTTACGCAGCAGGGGGCAGGGACGATACTTGCTGTCTGCGAATTCTGCATACAGAACGTCCATAACTGCCAGAGCGATGTCGATACCAACCAGGTCGGCCAGGTGCAGGGGGCCCATGGGATGGTTTGCGCCCAGCTGCATAGCGATGTCGATATCTTCAGCGGATGCCAGACCTTCGGACAGAACGAAAGCGCCTTCGTTGATCAGGGGAACCAGGATACGGTTTACGACGAAACCAGCGGCTTCCTTGACGACGACGGGAGTCTTGCCCAGTTCCTTGGAAATCTCAACGATCTTGTCGACCATTTCCTGAGGAGTCTGTTCAGCAGCGATGACTTCGACCAGCTTCATGACAGGAGCGGGGTTGAAGAAGTGCATGCCGATGACCGGACGATCCAGGCCATTTGCGATTTCAGTGATGGACAGGGAAGAAGTGTTGGTAGCGAACATGCAGTCGGGGCCAACGATACCCATCAGGTCGGTGAAGATGGACTTCTTCATGCCCATTTCTTCCTTGGAGCATTCCACGATCAGATCGCAATCGCCGCAAACGTCTTCCTTAGCACCGGGGACGATCTTAGCCAGGATAGCGTCAGCCTTTTCCTGAGCCATCTTGCCCTTAGCGACTCTCTTAGCATAGCCAGCGGCCAGCTTGTCCTTATGCTTCTGAGCGGAAGCTGCGCTGGAAGCGGTCATAGCGACATCCCAGCCTGCCTTTGCGAAAACTTCGCAGATGCCAGCACCCATGGTACCAGCGCCGATAACGCCAACTTTCATTTTGTGTTCCTCCTGTTATAAATTTCTACCCAAAAGATATGATCTCAAGAGTAAATACAGATAATATTAAGAAAAAGACTCTCAAATCAGCACGCTATTCAGAATCTTATCTCTACGAGTTCAGTAGGGAGGGCACGGTGTGCCCTCCGCGATACACCAATTAGTTGTTGGTGAAGACTGCCTTGGGCTTGGGCTTTTCCTTGCTCAGGAAGCAGGACATGCCTTCCACCTGGTCATGGGTCTCGAAGCTGTCACCGAACAGGTTGGATTCCATGGCCACAGCGTCAGCGATGGGCATTGCCAGACCGTCGTTGATCATCTTCTTGGACAGGCGGACAGCGATGGGAGCGTTTTTGGCGATCTTGCCAGCCAGCTTTTCAGCAGCAGCCATCAGCTCTTCCTGGGGATACACAGCGTTGACCAGGCCGATGCGATAAGCATCCTGAGCGCTCAGGTTCTTAGCGGTGTAGATCAGTTCCTTAGCGATGCCAGCGCCAACCAGGCGAGCCATACGCTGAGTGCCGCCGTAACCGGGGGTGATGCCCAGCTGGACTTCAGGCTGACCGAACATAGCATTTTCGGAGCAGATGCGGATGTCGCAGCTCATGGACAGTTCGCAGCCGCCGCCCAGAGCGAAGCCGTTGATGGCAGCGATGACGGGGATGGGGAGATGCTCGATCTTCAGGAACAGGTCGTTGCCCATCTTGCTGTATGCGCAGGCGTCAGCCTTGCTCATATGTACCATAGCGGAGATGTCAGCGCCTGCCACGAAGCTCTTGTCGCCAGCGCCGGTGATGATGAGGCAGCGAACGGTGTCCAGGTCGATGCTGTCGATGGCAGCGTCGATGTCCTGCAGCACAGCGGGGCTCAGAGCGTTCAGAGCCTTAGGATTGTTGACGGTCAAGACAGCGATAGCGCCCTTGGTTTCCAGAATTGCAAATGCCATTACGAAATCCCTCCTACAGAATTTGAATGAATGGTAAAGAGCTGAAGCGAAAGTTCAGCCGGTACTGCAATGTGGTTGAAAGAAATACAAGTGAATAAGACGCAGGGTCACGAGGATCGAGACGAGTCATTCAACATTGTTATCTTTTTAACCATTGCTACTGTATCTAGTATACCTGCTTTTTCGTCAGGTTGCAATAGGGAAACGAAAAAAGATTGATAAAGGTTTGACAAAGTTTTTTGCTCAGTTATGGTCAAATTGCACAAAAGCGGGGAAATCAAATTTTTGCACAAAAATCTTTGGGGGATTCAGCTCATTTGTACAAAAAAGCCATAGGAAATCCAGGAGGGCTTTGGGCGCACGCTGAAAAAACTGGACAATTCAAGCCGATGTGCCAGGATGCGGCAGGGGAAGGGTGGGAACGGACTGGTAAAAACGTTTTGGGACGTTGGGATTATGGTGAAAGTGCCGATTTCCACCGGAAAAATGCCCGATTCCCACCAAATATCCGGAAGAAAGCACCCTTTCTATTGGTGGATTCTGCCCAATTTCCCCTCGTCAAACTAGAAAAAATGGTGGGAAACTGCGTTGGGTTTCCCACCAAAACACGCTTTTTACAAAAACTTTACGAAAAGCGTACGGATAAAGTGAGGTGCGCGACGGGTTTTTACCCACGTCGCAGATGCTCAAAAAAGTAGACTTTAATGGCTCTCCTGGGTCAGCGCATCCGCCACCAGGTTCAGTTCGCCGGCCCCGACGGTCAAGATCAGGTCGCCAGGCTGTGCCAGCTGACGCAGACGGGTCTCCAGCTCACCCAAAGTGGGATAAAATTCCGCACCGGGAATTTTCGCTGCCAAATCTTTGGAGGAAATGCCAGTGGTATTGACCTCTCGCGCCGGATAGATCTCCGCCAGCAGCACCAGATCCGCCGCCTTCAGCTCCTGAACGAATTCGTCAAACAGGGCGATGGTGCGGCTGTAGGTGTGGGGCTGGAAGGCGCAGATGACCCGCTTGTAGCCCAGGCTCTTAGCCATCTGGAGCAGCACGTGGATCTCGCCGGGGTGATGAGCGTAGTCGTCGTAGACCTTCGCCCCGTTGATCTCACCCTTGTACTCAAACCGCCGCTCCGCTCCACGGTAAGCGGACAAGCCCTGGGCGATGAACTCCGGCGCCACCCCCATATAGAGGGCGGCCGCGGCCGCAGCCAGCGCGTTCTTCACGTTGTGGAGACCGGGGGTCTGCAAGGTGATGGTGCACTTCTTCTCCTCGCCCTGATACAGATCGAAGGTGGGCAGACCGGTGTTCCACTGGAGATTGTCGCAGTACACGTCGGCGTAGCTGCCCAGACCGAAGGTGGTGAAGGGACGATCCACGCCGTCCAAGGTGTCCATGGTGTTCCGGTCGTCGGCGTTGGCGATGATGACGCCATTCTCCGGCACCAGGTTGGCGAAGGTGCGGAAGGAGTGCTCGATGTCCGCCAGGTCCTTGAAGAAGTCCAGATGGTCTTCCTCGATGTCCAAAATGACCGCGATGGTGGGTCGGAAGGAGAGGAAGGAGTTGCAGTACTCGCAGGACTCCAGGATGATGGTGTCCCCGTGCCCGACCCGATAACCGGCGCCCAGCAGAGGCAGATTGCCGCCGATCATGATGGTGGGGTCGGTGTGAGCGGCCATGGCGATGTAGGTGCACATGGAGGTGGTGGTGGTCTTGCCGTGGGTGCCGGAGATGCAGATGGCGTTGCGATAGTCCATCATGATGGCACCCCAAGCCTGTGCCCGTTCAAAGACCGGGATGCCGGCAGCGTGGGCAGCCTGGATCTCCGGGTTGTCATCGTGAACGGCGGCGGTGCGGATGACCAGATCAGCACCCTGGACGTTTTCCGGGAAGTGGCCGATGGTCACGTGGAACCCCTGTTCCAGCAGGTGCTCTACGTTGGGGTTCTTGTGGGCGTCGGAGCCGGTGATGACCAGGCCGCGGCCCTTTAATAATTCCGCTAGGGGGAACATAGAAACGCCGCCGATTCCGATGAGATGAGCGTGACGACCGGCGGTGAGCAATTTTTTAAGATCAGTAACGGTCATGAAGGGACCTCCTGTAGTAGAAATGGTGTTAAAACCAAGACACGATTTAAGTATTATAGTACGGGACGGGCAAAATAGCAAGAAACAATGTGTGAAAAGTAGAAAGAAAGACATTTGTCGTCCCCAGACTTGTTCCTTTGTGTAAGGTATGGTATGATGTCAGTTCAGAAAACGACACAGGAAAGAAGAGGATGACAGGATGAAACAGCAGCGCAGCTATCCGGCGGTACAGATCACCGCGAAAGGGGAACGAGCCATCAAGAACGGCCACCCGTGGGTGTACGGGGCAGAGCTGACGGGTCAGACGGGGACGCCGGAGAACGGCGGCCTGGTGGACGTCTTTGCCGGTTCCGCCTACATGGGCACCGGCTTCTATAACGACCGCTCCAAGATCACCGTCCGCCTGCTCTCCCGCAATGCCAACGACCGCTTCGACGCCGCCTTCTGGCGCCGCAGAGTGGCCTACGCCATCGCCTACCGCAGGACCGTCATGCCCGGCCCGGACTTCCAGTGCTGCCGCCTCATCCACGGGGAGGCAGACCAGATGCCCGGCCTGACGGTGGACCGCTACGGCTCTATCTTGGTGGCACAGGTGCTGTCCCTGGGCATGGAGCAGGTGAAAGATATCGTGTTCCAGGCGCTCTACGACGAGCTGACCCGCTTGGGCGAGCACATCACCGGCATCTACCAGCGGGACGACGTGGCCATCCGGGAACTGGAGGGGATGGAGCAGATGAAGGGCTGGCACCCGCTGCCCGATCTGCCCACTCCCACGGAGACAGTCACGGAGATTACCGAAAACGGCGTCCGCTACGGGGTGGATGTGGAAAACGGCCAGAAGACCGGCTTCTTCCTGGATCAGAAATACAACCGTCAGGCGGTGAAACGGTTGGCACAAGATAAGTATGTCCTGGATTGCTTCACCCATACCGGTTCCTTCGGCCTGAACGCCGCCTTGGGCGGCGCCAAACACGTGACCTGCGTGGACGTGTCCGCCTCGGCCATTGAGATGGCCACCTATAATGCACAGGTCAACGGCCTGTCCGACCGGATGGACTTCATCACCGCCGACGTCTTCCAATTGCTCACCGACCTGGCCCAGCAGAAGCACACCCCCTACGACTTCATCATCCTGGACCCGCCCGCCTTCACCAAAAGCCGCAAGACCGTCCGGGACGCTATCCGGGGCTATAAGGAGATCAACCTGAAAGCCATGATGGTGCTGCCCCGGGGCGGCTACCTGGC
>CAKTHW010000087.1 GCA_934565425.1 uncultured Oscillospiraceae bacterium | reverse complement strand
GCGACCCGGATCGGGCTCGAACCGACGACCTCTAGCGTGACAGGCTAGCGTTCTAACCAACTGAACTACCGGGCCATGTGGTGAAAAAGCTGTGTGGTGGGAGTAACAGGACTCGAACCTGTGACCCCATGCTTGTAAGGCATGTGCTCTAGCCAGCTGAGCTATACTCCCCTGTTCGCTCTCACAGACAGCGTAGTTTATTATAGCGAACAATGACGGATTTGTCAACCACTTTTTTCATTTTTACGCAATTTTTATCCCTGCTGGATGGACTGGATGAGCTGTTCCAGCTCGGCCTTATCAAAGGTATACTCCTTGTTGCAGAAGTGGCAGCTCAGCTGCGCCTGTCCCTGCTCATCAATCATCTTTTGCAGCTCGTCCACGCCCAGGCTGATGAGGGCGCGGCTGACCCGCTCCCGGCTGCAATAGCAGCGGTATTCGACGGGGGTGGTCTCCAGGACTTCCACTTCGAACTCGCCCAAAACCTTCTGCACCAGCTCCAAGGGGGTGACCCCCTCCTGGAAGGCGTGGGTGACGTAGCCCACCTGCTGGATGCCGCGCTCTACTTTATCAATGACCGCGTCGTCGGCACCGGGCAGGAGCTGGATGAGGTAGCCGCCGGCGGCGCTGACGGACTGGTCTCTGTCCACCAGGACGCCCAGGGCGCAGGCAGTGGGGAACTGCTCGCTGGTGGCGAAGTAGGCGGTGATGTCCTCGGCGATCTCGCCGGTGACCAGGGGGATGCTGCCCACGTAGGGCTCTTTCAGGCCCAGGTCCTTGATGACGGTCAGGCTGCCGTCGGTGCCCACGGCGGCACCTACGTCCAGCTTGCCCTGGCTCTTGCGGGGGATGTCCACGAAGGGGTTGGTGACGTAGCCCCGGACGTTGCCCTGGGAGTCGCTGACGCAGGTGATCATGCCCAAGGGGCCGCCGCCGCGGATTTGCAGGGTCAGGGAGTCGTTGTCCCCTTTCAGCTGGTTGCCCATCATGGACGCGCCCATGAGGGAGCGACCCAGGGCGGCAGTGGCCACCGGGAGGGTCTTATGGATTTGGCGGGCGTGCTCTACCAGCTCCTTGCCAGTGATGGCAGAGGCCATGACGGCGCCATCAGAAGTGATAACGCGAACGATTTGATCAGACATCGTAACATACCTCCTATAAATGGGGAAAGCGAGCCAACGGAAGTTGGCTCACCGGATTTGAATGTGGATTAAGGGACGTAACCAGGCGGGATGTGCTGTCCCCCTTCCCCGTTGACGCAGACGAAGGTCAAGCGCCGGTCGTCGGGGCGGGGTGGGCGTTCCTCCAGGCCGCCGTAGTAGGTGACGGACGCGAAACCGGCGTCCAGGAGCAGTTGTTTCAAGCGCTCCGGCTCCCACGCCCGCTCGGTGTGTTCCTCCTGCTCTCGATACCAGCAGTCGCCGTCCCGCTCGAACAGATCCATGCCGTAGGTGACCTGGGCGCTGTCCGGGTGGTACTCCGCCCGCCAGAGGCAGAACACGTCCTCGGTCTCGTCCACAAAGAGCTGGCCGTCCAGGCTGCGCAGGTGGGCGGGAGCCAGGATGTCGAACAAAAAGTAGCCGCCGGGCATGAGGAAGGTGTGGATTTTATGGAAAGCGGCCTGCAAGATGGCCTCGTCGGTGACGTAGTTCAGGCTGTCCAGGCTGGAGACGCAGGCGTCGATGGTGCCGAACAGGTCTAGCTTGTCCATGGACTGGTGCAGGAACACCGGCAGCTCGCAGGTCAGTTCCAGCGCCTTCTCCTGGGCTTCTGAGAGCATCTCGATGGACAGATCGGTGCCGATCATGGAGTAACCCGCCTGCGCCAAGAGGCAGGTCAGCGTACCGGTACCGCAGGCCAAGTCCAGGACGATCTTCACTGGAACCTCACTGCGCTGGAACCACTTCTGGTACCAGGCCACCCATTGGGTGTAGTCCACGTCTCGGGTCAGGCCGTCGTAGTAGCGAGCCAGTTCTCCGTAGGCGCTCATGCGTCCTCCGTCTTTTTTTTGCGGCCGGCTTTTCTCCCCTTCTCCGCCGTGGGCGGGACGCATTCATCCCCCAGCACACGGGCGAAGACCTGGTGGTAGCCCTCCACGCCGTAGTTCAGGGCGCGGTTGACCCGGCTGATGGTGGCGGAGCTGGCGCCGGTCTGCTCCAAGATCTCGTTGTAGATCATGCCCTTCTGGAGCAGGACGGCCACGTCGAACCGCTGCTCCATGGCACGCAGCTCGGACACGGTGCAGAGATCCTGGAAAAATCGGTAGCATTCGTCCAGATCCTTCAGCTCTAGGATCATTTTATATAAATTCATACTCGGCTCTTTGCCAAATACCTTAGACATATGTTTTACCTCCTGGGTACTGTTCCAAATCTGTCTTTCACTATTTTAACATTTTACTGCGTGAAAGTAAACCTATTTTTCAGAAAAAAACACACTCTTTTGTGTCTCAGTCATAGACTTTTTCAGGAGGGATGTGCATGAAGCTGGTATTGACGGAGGAAACCCGGGAGCGGGAGCTGTGTGCGCAAGACGAAGTGCTGGTGCGGTGTCGGTGTGTGCTGCCCAAATTGCAGCCGTTGTCGGCTGGTGCGCAGCGGCGGTTGGAGCGATACATAACGGAGCTGGAGCGGCGGTGGAACGGTGCCTGCGAGGGCTGGCTGCTGGAGCAGGCGGCGGAGGGGGTGCGGCTGGCGCGGAGCAATGCGCTGCCTTTTGCGCCGCTGGAGGCGGTGTTGGACTTTGAGACCACGTGGCTGGACGACCGGTTTTGGAGCGTGCTGTGGCGGTGGCAGGTGACCTGGCAGGGGGAATCGGTGCTGCTGCGGCGGTGGGGGCAGGTGTGGGACTTGGAGCGCGGGATGCCCTGTCGGGTGGAGCGGTTTCTGCCGGAGAAGCGGAAGGAACGGCGGAAATTTTGGCGAAAGCTGAAGGAGGCGGCGCGGACGGCGGGGGTCCGTGGGATGGGGTGGCGGCATGGGCGGGTGTGGTGTACTTTGACGGAGGCGGAACTGGTCTGCGGGTGGCAAAAACTTGCAAATCCTGCAACTGTTTCTGACTTTTTCACCGTTTCCACCCCATTCTCTAGGGAGACACTGCAATTTTGTTGATTTTTACCTTGCATTTCCACTCTGTTTTCCGTATAATGTCATGTGGTTCTCTGTGAGAACCGTTGAAACGGACGTTTCCATACGGATAAAAGGAGTCTTGCATCATGGTAAAAGCAATCGTAGGCGCGAACTGGGGCGACGAAGGCAAGGGTAAGATCACAGACTTGCTGGCGGAACATTCCGACATCGTGGTCCGCTTCCAAGGCGGCGCCAATGCCGGCCACACCATCATCAACGATTATGGCCGCTTCTCCCTGCACATCCTGCCCTCCGGCTCTTTCTACTCCCATGTGACCAATGTCATCGGCAACGGCGTGGCACTGGACGTGAAGAAGCTGGTGGCCGAGCTGAAGAACATTCAGGCGCAGAACGCTCCCGCCCCCAATCTGATGATCTCCGAGCGGGTGCAGCTGCTGATGCCCTATCACGTGCTGCAGGACACCTATGAGGAGGAGCGATTGGGCGGCAAGTCCTTCGGCTCCACCAAGAGCGGCATCGCCCCCTTCTACTCGGACAAATACGCCAAGATCGGCATCCAGCTGTGCGACCTGTTCGATGAGGAACGGTTGATGGAACGGCTGACCGCCGCGTGCGAAGTGAAGAACGTGCTCTTCGAGCATCTGTACCACAAGCCCCCTGTGGACCCCAAGGCCATCTTCGATGAGCTGATGGAGCTGCGGGAGCTGGTACGTCCCTATATGGGGGATACCACGACCTTCCTGCATGAAGCACTGAAGGAAGGCAAGACCGTCCTGCTGGAAGGTCAGCTGGGCTCTATGAAGGACCCCGATCTGGGCATCTACCCCATGACCACCTCCTCCCACACCCTGGCTGGGTTCGGCGCTGTGGGCGCCTGCATCCCGCCTACCGAGATCAAGGACATCATCGCCGTCACCAAGGCCTATTCCTCCTGCGTCGGTTCCAAGACCGAACCCTTCGTGAGCGAACTGGAAGAGAAAGCCGGCGACGAGCTGCGGCGCAGAGGCGGCGACAAGGGTGAGTTCGGTGCGACTACCGGGCGTCCCCGTCGTGTGGGCTGGTTCGATACCGTGGCCACCAAGTACGGCTGCATGGTACAGGGTGCGACCGAGGTTGCGCTGACCTGTCTGGACGTGCTGGGCTATCTGGATGAGATCCCGGTGTGCGTGGGCTACGAGATCGACGGCAAGGTGACCACCACCTTCCCGGTGCCCAACCAGCTGGTGAAGGCAAAGCCGGTGTTCGAGATGCTGCCGGGTTGGAAGTGCGACATCCGGGGCATCACCGAGTATGACGCCCTGCCGGAGAACGCCAAGAAGTACGTGGATTTCCTGGAATCCAAGATCGGCGTGCCCATCAAAATGGTGTCCACTGGGCCCAAGCGGCATGAGATGACGTACCGGAAGTGAGTCTGTACGAACTGAAAATATCATTGTGTTTTTTGAGAGGATATGCAGCGGCATATCCTCTCTTTTTTACAATTTTCCTACTTTTTTTGTCGGTTTTGACGTTGACTTTCCTAAAATTTCCTTGCATATGTTCAAAAAACACCGAACTCGGACTTCCACTCATTGACTTTTTTGATTTTTCCAGTATAATATAATTCGTTCTAATTGCAGGCAGGCGTTGTGTCGAGAGGGGACATGAGGCGCTGCCTTTCCCCTATTTGTACGCGTTAAGGTTATTATAATAAAGGATATTTTTGAGTATGAGAGTTACGACTGAAACCATTCTGACCGCCCTGGCGCCCTTTGCACCGGAGCTGATTGGGCCGGAGGCGGAGTTCATCGAGTATGGCTCCATCGGCAACACCCTGCTGCTGACCACCCCCGACCGGCTGTACATCGTGCCCATGAGCCAGCTCATCTCCCACAAGAACAAGGTGCCGGCCGCGGCCATCATCTGTTACCGGGACAAGGACGCCCCCGCTGAGCTGAGCGCCACCCAGCAGACGAAGTACAAGAAGACACCGCTCATCCTGCTGAACGAGGAGACCAATTTCGCCCCCGTATGGGAGGCGCTGCAGACGGAGCTGATCGAGCCTTACGACCCGCTGCTGTTCCAGAACAAGCTGCTGTCCCTGGCGCTGTCCTGTCACGACGTGACCGACCTGCTCACCGCAGCCACCGAGTGCACCGGTCTCCCCTTCTCCCTCCACAACACCGTCCCCAGCCTGTTCGCCTACTCTCGCGCCGGTGAGATGGTGGTGACCAACCCCATGGGCGCCGACGTGATGGAGACCTTCTGCACGCCGGACTTCCTGACCAACCTGCCGGACAACGCCCTGCTGGACTCCGTCCGTGAACGGAACGGCCTGATGCGTGTGACCCTGCCCAACGGGGTGCAGAAGATCAGCGCCACCATCTACGTGCGGCAGCAGTTCTTTGGGATGCTCTGCGCCTACAGCTTTATGCGCCCCTACGTGCCCTCCGACCTGGACATGATCCAGCAGCTGCGGGGCATCGTGAGCCTGTTCCTGGAGAACCACAGCAACGACTACGTGGCCATCTCCAGCAACGAGCGCTCCTTCATGCGCATCATGCTGGGCAACGAGTTCAGCGAGGAGGACGCTCAGGCACAGTGCAAGCGGTTTGACATCAAGCTGCCTGAGGAGATGACCCTGCTGGTGGTCACCAGCTCTGCCGTCTACCGCCACAACCAGGACGTGCCCTGCAACCTCATCCGCCGGTTTATGATCCCCCTGCTCCAGACCAATCTGTGCATCATCTTTGAGCAGTATGTGGTGCTGCTGCTGGACGCCAAGCAGTATCAGCCCCACAGCGCGGAGTTCCTAAATCTCATCCAGGAGTCCATTCAGGAGCACAACCTCCAGGCGGCGTCCAGCAACGTGTTCTACAGTCCCAAGGACATCAAGACCCAGTACGAGCTGGCCAAGCTGACCATCGACATCGGCGAGAGCAAGGACGCCAACAAGCACTACTATGTGTTCTCCGACTACCTGCTGGACCACATGATCCACCTGTGCAAGCCCTCCCCCGTCTTCAAATGTCTCCAACACCCGGTGTTCATCGCGTTGGAGCGTTATGACGCCCAGTATCACACCGAGTACGTGAAGACGCTGATGTCCTATCTGCGCAACAACGGCGACCTGTCTGCCTGCGCGGCGGAGATGGACATCCACCACAACACGGTGAAGTATCTGATGAAGAACATGCGGGAGATCACCAACGTGGATTTCGACTCGCCCAGTATGTTCTCCTCCCTGTATGTGGCCATGCGAGCCATGGAGGCTTCTAAGG
>CAKTHW010000086.1 GCA_934565425.1 uncultured Oscillospiraceae bacterium | reverse complement strand
CTTGTGTCGGCGGTATCGTGGGAGCTATTCGTGGCAGCATTAGGATCGACAGCAGCTATAACACCGGCACCATTGCGGGTACGAGCGATAATAATCTTATAAGTTGTGTTGGCGGCCTCATAGGAAGGAGCTTTTTTGGCGACCCGGAAGTCATAGACTGCTATAATACTGGCGCAGTCCGTACAGGGGAATACGTTGGCGGTCTCAGTGGCTACACTGAGGGCTCGGATTGTCGCTTCTTCTCCTGTTACAATATAGGTTCTGTGACAGATGGAACGCACGTCGGCGACATCACAGGCGATAAGGCTCATTGTTATAGCTGCTACCATCTGAAGACATCAAACAACGCTTATGGCAACGGGCAGTCAGAAGAAGCGGAGGCCAGAACCGCCGAAGAGTTTGCCAACGGCACAGTGCTGAAGCTGCTGAAAGAGAACAACGTTGACAAGCGCACCGCAGGCGACCCCTGGGCCGACGAATGCAAGTATCTGCCCGCGGCAGAGCGCACCCTGCCGGTCTTCGGGCGGCAGAACCTGAGCAAGCACGAGCACAGCTGGAGCGCTTGGAGCCACGTTGACGGCACGAAGACCCACAAACATAGCTGTGACTGCGGCAAAACAGAGACGGAGGACTGCAACACCGTTCCGGCGACCTGCACGACGAAGGAGACGTGTAAGGTTTGCCAGGCCGAGTACGGCGAACCCCTCGACCATGCCTGGGGAGACTGGACCTCCAACGGCGACGGCACCCACACCCGCACCTGCAAGAACGACGCCACCCACACCGAGACGGAAACCTGCACCGGCGGTACGGCCACCTGCACGGCGAAAGCGGAATGTGCGGTCTGCGGCGGCGCATACGGCGAGATGGCAGCCCACCAGTTCACGGCAGAGACCGTGGCGGAATCCTATCTGGCGTCTGCCGCCACCTGCACAGAACCGGCGGTCTACTACAAGTCCTGCGCGGCTTGCGGCGCAAAGGGCACCGAGACCTTTACTGTTGGCGAACCCCTCGACCATGATTGGAGCGCCTGGACATCCAACGGCGACGGCACCCACACCCGTATCTGTTCCCGCGACGCCGCCCACACCGAGACCGGCGACTGCACCGGCGGTGAGGCCACCTGCATGGAGGAAGCGCAGTGCGAGGTCTGCGGCGGCAAGTACGGCGAGACCGACCCGGACAACCACGCCGACGGCTGCTATCCGGAGTGGACCATCTCCAAGACCCAGCACCAGCAGAAGTACACCCTCTGCGGTCAGGTGCTGGTAGCCCAGGAGGAACACACCTTCGGCGACTGGAACGTCACCAAAAAGGCGACCACCAAGCGGAAGGGCGAGAAGGAACGCACCTGCGAGGTCTGTGAGTACCAGGAGATCAAGACCATCCCGGTCAAGAGCAGCAAGGACAGCGACAAGACCACCAAGGCGACCAAGGACGCCAAAAACGGTTCCCCCAAGACCGGCGACAGCAGCAACGTGCCCCTGTGGACGACCCTGCTGTGCGTCAGCGCTGTCGGGGTGACCGGCACCGTCCTGTCCAGAAAGAGAAAGCGGACAAAGTAACCGGCTAGAAACCTGTTACCGCTCCATGAACAAAAAGAAAGCTGTGTGAACCTTCGTTCACACAGCTTTTTTCGAAATCAGGACTCCGCTGTCTTTTTCCCCTCCAAAATGGGCAGCTGAGAGATGAGCACCGCGGCGAAGATGAAGGCACAGCCGAAGAACTCCCGACTGGTGGGCACCTGGCTCAGCAGCAGGATG
Organism: uncultured Oscillospiraceae bacterium; assembly: GCA_934565425.1. Lineage (GTDB taxonomy): Bacteria > Bacillota > Clostridia > Oscillospirales > Oscillospiraceae > Onthomonas. The sequence continues at coordinate 4,588 of CAKTHW010000086.1, read as the reverse complement.
CCGCCCAGGACGGAGAACACCGACTCCAGGCTCATGAGCAGGGTCGCCACCGTGGGGGCGGCGTACTGCTGTCCCACCACCTGCAAGGTGTAGGCCACACCACAGGAGAGGATGCCGGCGTACAGGATGGCGGGCAGAGCGCCCTGGATGGCGCTCCAGGTGGGGTGCTCGAAGAGGAACATGATGATGCCGGAGATGACGCCGGTGGTCAGCAGCTGAATGAAAGACAGCTTGATGGCGTCGGTGCTGGACACGAAGTGATCCACGCACAGGATGTGGAAGCAGAAGCAGAGGGAACAGAGGATGGTCAGCGTGTCCCCACGGGACAGCTCCAGCGGGCCGTTGATGCTCAGGAAGTAGAACCCGACAGCCGCTACCACCACGCAACCCCAGATCTTCGCCGGCACCTTCTTGTGGAAGAACAGGCCGAACACGGGCACCAGGATGATGTACATGGAGGTGATGAACCCGGACTTGCCCACGGTGGTGTAGGCCAGCCCCACCTGCTGGAAGGAGGAGGCGATGGTGAGCAGGACGCCGCAGGCCAGACCACCTTTGAGCAGGGTCCGCTTCTCCGCCTGGGTCATCTCGTGATAGGTGCCCGCCTTCTTCTTGCGGCTGTCCGAGATGAGGATAAAGGGCACCAGGGTCAGCGCACCCAGGAGGTAACGGCTGGACTGGAAGGTAAAGGGGCCAACGTGATCCATCCCCACGGTCTGCGCCACGAACGCAAACCCCCAGATGATGGCGGCCAGCAGCAGCGCGGCGCTGGCGTACAGCTTCTTCATGGTATCACCTCGTGAATCAAAATGGAATGTAGCCCATTATAGCACGAGTTCTGTCGAATGACAAGCAGTGGCCACCACCCGCACATCCTGCCAGTGCACCGCTCCCTGCTCTACCAGATAGGCCAGTACGCCCTCTTGTGGACAGTCCTCCGGAAGGGTTACGCCAGGGCAGGACAGGGTCAGTCCTTGCGGGTGAGGGGTGTTGCCGGAAAGACTAATCCCAGCCCCAAAAGCGGTGAAATTTACAGTCAGATCGCCCCCACGCGCCAAAATCGGTAACCCAAACCGCCGCTGCAAGTTCCACGCCAACCCCTCACAGTCCGGTATTTCCAGCGCCAGCCCTCGCACCACCGGCGCCAGCGCCGTGCAGCAGGCCACCACCGAGCGATCTACCTGCTTGGCACGCAGCCCCACAAAGGCTTGCCCAGGGGGGATGTGCCGCCGTGCCAGCTCTACCAATGCCGCCTGTCCTGCCAGCGCCCGCCATAGCGGCCCCGTGGCCACCGGCGGCAGCAGGGTAGCGTCATCGGCGAGCAGGCGGGTGACGCCGTGGCGGCGGAGGGTGGTGAGGGCACGCTGCACGGTGCGGTCAGGGTGGCTGTTCCGGGGCAGCTCTACCCGCCACAGGGAGACATGACAAAACTCCTCCTCAAAATAGCGGATGCGCCACCCCCGTTCCCGCCAGACCAGATAACCCACCAATCCCATCACCTCTCCAACAGCCTATGACCGTTTCCAGGTAGAAATGCCGGTTGCCGATGGAGAAAAGAGATGGTACACTAGGGGTTGGATTTTATTGATATTAAGGTAAGGAGAATAAGATGATTCGCATCAGCAATATCCGGATGCCCCTTGATTACCAGCCAGAACAGCTGGAAAAGAAGGTGTGCAAGCTCCTGCGCACCCGCAGCGGCATCCAGGCCATCCACCTGGTCAAACAGTCGGTGGATGCTCGAAAAAAATCCGACCTGCACTTTGTCCTCTCCGTGGACGTGGAAGCGGAGGGGGAAGGGGCGCTGGTCAAAGGGGCGAAGTCCAATCAGATCAAGCTGGTGGTGCGCAAGCCCTACCAGTTCCCACCCGTCCAGCGCACCAGCACCCAGCCCCCCGTGGTGGTGGGCATGGGGCCAGCCGGTCTGTTTGCCGCCCTGTATCTGGCTCGGAACGGCATCCCCTCCATCGTCCTGGAGCGAGGGGCACCGGTGGAGGAACGGACGAAAAAAGTAGAGCAGTTCTGGCGCACCGGTCAGCTGGACGCCACCACCAACGTCCAGTTCGGCGAGGGGGGCGCAGGCACATTCTCCGATGGCAAGCTGACCACCGGCACCCATGACCCCCGCATCGGCACGGTGTTGGACACCTTTATTGAGATGGGCGCACCGGAGGACATCGCCCATTCCTTCCGTCCCCATGTGGGCACCGACGTCCTCCGCCAGGTGGTGCGGAACATCCGGCTGGAGCTGATTCGATTGGGCTGCGATGTCCGCTTCGGTCACCAGCTCACCGGTCTCCGCCAGGAGACCGGCCGCCTGACCGGTCTCACCGTCACCAGTCCGGAGGGCACCTACGACATGGCCACCAACGCCTTAGTGTTGGCACCCGGCCACTCCGCTAGAGATACCTTTGCCCTCCTCCGCCGAGCCGGCGTCCCCATGGAGCGCAAAGCCTTTGCCATCGGCGTTCGCATCGAGCATGACCAGGCCGCCATCAGCCAAGCCCAGTACGGCGACGCCTGGGAACACCTGCCCCCCAGCGACTACCGCCTCTCCTGCCACCTGCCCAGCGGCCGCAGCGCCTTTTCCTTCTGCGTCTGCCCCGGCGGTCAGGTGGTGGCGTCGGCGTCCACACCGGAGCACCTAGTCACCAACGGCATGAGCTACCGGGCTCGGGACGGGCAGAACATCAATGGCGGCTTCCTGGTGGGGGTCAATCCGGAGGATTTCGGGGCGGGGGACGTGCTGGCCGGCGTCCGGTTCCAGGAGCAGTGGGAGCACAGCGCCTACCTGCTGGGCGGCGGTGGGTTCCGCGCTCCGGCGCAGCTGGTGGGAGACTTTTTGCAGGAGCGTCCCTCCACTCATGTGGGCGCCATCCGTCCCACCTATCAGCCCGGCGTCACCTGGACCGACCTGCGTGACTGCCTGCCCCAGTATGTCACCGACACGTTGCGGGACGCTCTGCCTCTGTTAGACCGGAAAGTTCACGGCTTCGCCCATCCGGAGGCGGTGCTCACCGGAGTGGAGACCCGTTCTTCCTCACCGGTGAAGATTCTGCGGGACGAGAGCTATCAGTGCGCCCTGCGGGGCATCTTCCCCTGCGGCGAGGGCTGCGGCTACGCCGGCGGCATCATGAGCGCTGCCGTGGATGGCATCCGAGTGGCGGAAGCGGTGGCTGGGCAGGGTTGAGGGGAGGTTTTGGGGAAAAATCTCTGGAAATCCGAAGAAAATGCGGAAAAAACCTTGCACTCAAGAGGAAAATAGTGTATAGTATTTCAGGATTACGCACATCCAGGTGGTCTGCGCCCTGTGTCCTGCCCGTTTTGGAGGTGGGATTGGCGTGGGAAAAGCCGGGTGGAGGTAACAACTAAAAAGGAGGATTTTATCCATGGCAGTCGTATCTATGAAGCAGCTTCTGGAGGCCGGCGTTCACTTCGGTCATCAGACCCGTCGTTGGAACCCCAAGATGGCAACCTATATCTACACCGAGCGCAACGGTATCTATATCGTTGACTTGCAGAAGACCGTCAAGAAGCTGGAAGAAGCCTACAACTTCGTCAAGGACGTGGCAGCATCCGGCAAGACCGTCCTGTTCGTCGGCACCAAGAAGCAGGCTCAGGAAGCAATCAAGGAAGAAGCAACCCGTTGCAGCATGTTCTATGTCAACTCCCGTTGGCTGGGCGGTATGCTGACCAACTTCAAGACCATGCGTGGCCGTGTGGATCGCATGAATCAGCTGAAGAAGATGGAAGAAGACGGCACCTTCGATATGCTCCCCAAGAAGGAAGTCATCAAGCTGATGCACGAGCAGGAAAAGCTGGAGAAGTACCTGGGCGGCGTCAAGGACATGAAGCAGCTCCCCGGTGCTGTGTTCGTGGTCGACCCCCGCAAGGAACACAATGCCATCGCTGAAGCTCGCAAGCTGAAGATCCCCGTGGTCGCTATCGTTGACACCAACTGCGATCCCGACGAGATCGATTACGTCATCCCCGGCAACGACGACGCGATCCGCGCCATCCGTCTGATCTCCGGCGTCATGGCCAATGCTGTCACCGAAGGCAAGCAGGGCGAGGAAGTCGAAGAAGTCGAAGCAACCGAAGAATAATCTAGTTTTAAGACCCATCGGCACCGCTGTCCGGCACGGATAGGGGGACGATGCGAAGATTTATGATACACCTGTCATAGGCCCGCCTGGCACGGGCGGGTCTATGTGACATTATGGGAGGTAAATAACATGGCTGTTACCGCAAAAGATGTAAAAGAACTGCGCGAGATGACTGGCGTCGGCATGATGGACTGCAAGAAGGCTCTGGTAGCCTGCGACGGCGACAAGGACAAGGCAATCGACTGGCTGCGTGAAAAGGGCCTGGCCGCACAGACCAAGAAGGCTTCCAAGATCGCTTCCGAAGGCGTCTCCCTGGCTATCGTCGAAAACGGCGTGGGCGTCGTGCTGGAATGCAACTCTCAGACCGACTTCGTGGCAAAGAACGCCACCTTCCAGGAATTCGTCACCGACTGCGCCAAGGCAGTTGCTGAACAGAATCCCGCTGACATCGACGCTCTGAAGGCCGCTACCTATCCCGGCAC
>CAKTHW010000085.1 GCA_934565425.1 uncultured Oscillospiraceae bacterium | reverse complement strand
CGCGTCCCTTTTCGGCTGTTTCAGGCGTTATTTCCGCCTCTATCATTGTAAAGTATTTTTCCTTTGCAGGAAAAGAGCTTTTTCGGCTGTTTTCGACCATATTTCGTTTCAAAGCCGCTTCACGCAATTTCGTTTAAAACTTCCCGTTTCCACATCATCCACAGGGTTTTCAACACTCATTGCACAACTTCCCTGTTCCACCCTCCTATCTGTACAGTATTATAGCTTTACAGACCACGCTTTTCTCTTCCAATTTTTGTGTTGTCCTTTCCGCTCACCTCTCCCCTCCCCTATCGCGTTTTTGCCCTCTGTTTTCGTGTTTTCATGGTTGCTATCAGGATAGATTCTCGATATATCGACGAAGCTGCGCAAAAGACCGGTGCGGCAATTTGCCGCACCGGTCTCCCGTTCTTGCAAAATGTGTTTTTACTCTTTGGGCAGTGCCTTCAGTGCCTGCGCCAGCTGGTCGGGGCAGGAAGTGGCCTTGCGTCCGCAGCGGATGCCGTCCAGGCGCTGGATGACGTCCTCTACCTTCATCCCACGGACCAGGGAGGCGATGCCCTGCAGGTTGCCGCTGCAGCCGCCCAGCACCTGCACATCCTCCAGGATGCCGTCGTTGACGGTGATCTCCATCAGCTGAGAACAGACGCCCTGAGGGCGATACTGATAAGTCTTGCTCATATCAAACGCTTCCTTTCGTTCTTATCCTTCTGTCGGTTCCTTCCCTTCCAGCATGCACAGTTGGCAGGTTCCGTAAAAGACCAGATCATGCCATTCCACGGTCACCCCGCACTCCGCTTCCGCCCGCTGATCCAGCTGCCCGTCGTACTGCAAGTCCAGGTCGGACACGCAGCCGCACTGGGTACAATAGAAATGGGGATGCTCCATGGTCTGGGCGTCGTAGCGCTCTACTGGGAAGTGGAGGAGTTTCAGTTTGCCCTCCTCCGCCAGCAGCTTCAAATTTCGGTACACCGTCCCGCGGCTCAGGTTGGGGTTGTCCGGCAGCAGCCAGCGGTATACCATGTCTGCCGTGGGATGTTCGGTGGTGTTGCGTACACAATTATAGATCAGCTCTCGCTGACGGGAATAGCGGCGTTGTATCATATCTCACCTCTAACAGTAATGATTCTTGATTAAATTATAGCACGTTTTCCCCCAAATGCAACCACTTTTTTCTTCCAACATTTGGACGGGTATTTCCTGCAAAAGCGCACATACTCTAGTTGTCTGGAGACAAACCGATTTGAACGGAGGAATCACTATGAAACGTACGTTACTAGCACTGATGCTGGTCCTGTCCCTGACGACCCTGGCCGGCTGCGGCAACGACAACACCGTGACCGACAAGGACACCGCCAACAACAACCCCACCAGCAGCGGTTACCAGGCGGATGAGGACGGCTCCGTCACCTCCAACGGCAAGACGGATGCCACCACCGACAAGACCACCACGACCACCACCAAGGACAACGTGAAGACGGACACCAAGGGCGTGGGCGACGACGTGAAGAGCGCGGCGGACAACGTGGTGGACGCAGCCGATGACGTGGTAGACGGTGCGGCGGACGCAGTCGAGGGCGTGGCCGAGGGCGCTAAGGATGTGGTCAACGGTGACGACAACACCAACACCAAGACCACGACCAACAGCAACACCAAGACCACCACCAAGGGCACCACGAAATAAGCGCTTGGGCGACGGTAGGACAGACGCAGTGCTTTGCTGCGTCTGTTTTGCTATGTCTGCATGACAACAGCGACGCCTGACAGGTCAAGCGTCGCTGCTTCAATTGAGAATATGAGTCTGCCGACTCAGACCTCCCTGGTGCGGGAACGGAGGCCGAAGCTGACGGCGATGGCGGTGTCCACCTGGGCCATCTTCTCCTCGTCCAGCCGTCCCATCCGCTCCCGGAGGCGTCGTTTGTCCAACGTGCGGATCTGCTCCAGGAGCACCACGGAATCCTTGGTGAGACCGCAGTGGGGGTCTAACAGTTCGATGTGGGTGGGCAGCTTGGCCTTGTTGAGCTGGGATGTAATCGCCGCAGCGATCACCGTGGGGCTGTGCCGGTTGCCCATGTCGTTCTGGATGATGAGCACCGGCCGGACGCCGCCCTGCTCGCTGCCCACCACGGGGCTGAGGTCGGCATAAAAAATATCTCCTCGTCTGACACTGGTATCCACAATTTCACGCTCCGTGATTCGTAATAGTACCCGCCGCTCTTCCGCTGCGGGTCACGGTTATTTTCCCACCAGCCTGAGGAATTTATACGGGTCCGGGTCACCTTCCGTACTTATGCCCCCGCAGTAGCCTATGCGACAGGATGCGACGGCGTTCCAGCGCCAACAGAAAAGCGACCCGCCGGAGCAGGTCGCTTTTTGCACATTTTAAATTTTATTCTTCGTCCAGATAGACCCGCGTCACACGCGGCGCCACGGCGCACATCATCTCGTAGGTGATGGTGCCCACGGTGTCTGCCTTCTCCTGGAGGAGACCCTCTTCGCCGAAGATGGTGACCACGTCACCGATCTTCACGTCGGGGATATCGGTGACATCGATCATGCACATATCCATGCAGACCCGGCCGATCTGACGCACCCGCTGGCCGTGGAGGATAAATTCCTGGCGGTTGGAGAGCAGGCGGTTCAGGCCGTCGGCGTAGCCGATGGGCACGGCGGCTACTACGCTGTCCCGTTCCAGGGTGTAGGTGCGGCCGTAGGAGATGCAGGTGCCCTTGGGCAGCTTCTTCACGGAGCCGATGCGGCTCTTGACCTCCATGACCGGCTTGACGTCGATCATGCCGTCGCAGGCGTGGTCGGGAGAATAGCCGTAGAGCAGGATGCCCGGGCGGATCATGTCGTAGTGTGCCTGGGGATAGTTCAAGGTGGCGGCACCGGCGCAGCAGTGGCGGAGTTTAAAGGTGCAGCCCCGTTCCTCCAGGGCGTGGAGGATGGCGTTGTAGCGCTCGATCTGCATGAGGGAGTATTCCGGGCAGGTGTCGGCGTCGGCGAAGTGCTGGAACAGACCCTCCACTTCCAAGCCGGGCTGTTTGTACATAGCCTCCAGCTCGTCTGCGGCGGCGTCCAGGTTCTCCAGGGTACAGAGGACGGCTCATGCCGGTGTCCGCCTTCAGGTGGCAGCGGAGCTTTTTGCCCAGCTTCACGGCGGCGTCAGAGAAGCCTTTGGCCACCTCCAAGCTGTAGACGGTCTGGGTGATGTCGTTCTCGATCAGCTCGTTGGTGTACTCCACCGGCGTATAGCCCAGCACCAGGATGGGGCACTTGATGCCGGCATCCCGGAGCTGTTCCGCCTCGTCCAGGCAGGCCACGGCCAGGTAGTCCGCCCCCAGGGCTTCCAGCTTCTTGGCCACCGGCACGGCACCGTGACCGTAGGCGTTGGCCTTGACCAGGCCGACGAATTTGCTGTGGGGCGCACGCTCCCGCAGGAGGCGGTAGTTGTGTGCCAGGCGATCGAGATGGATCTCTGCCCAGGTTCTTCTAGTCTCTTTTGTCATGTTCATTCGCTTCCTTTTTATCTCTCAAATCAGGCTCAGCGTGGGGTTTTCAGCACATTTTCACTGACTTCCCCCGCTGTCTTCCACTCCACCTTCCGGGAAGGTGAAGGAAAAATCAGAAAATTTCATGGTGACCACCGTCACCCCATCTTGGGAAAGCTCCGCCCGCAGGAGGCCGTAGCTGTCCGGCTGGAACCAGCACTGGATCTGCCCGCCCTGGTCGCCGTCCAAGTCCAAGGTGCCGTGGAGCACCTGGGCGCTCTCCTGCTCTTCCATGCAGCAGTCCACGATCTCCCCGCCCTGGCAGGCGGTCAAAATCGTCGGCATGGCGTCCGCCGGAGAGAGACCGCTATTGGACAGAGCGCCGGTGTCCAGCTCGGTGCCGTCGAAGGCCAATTTGGTCTCCCCGTCCGACCAGGTCAGGACGGTGCCCGCCAGGTTCTCCGGCTCCTTCACCGTCATCACGCCGCTGCCGCCCTGGACCGTCAGGTCCACGGTGTATCCGTAGACCCGCTGGCCGTAGTCGGCGGTGATCTCCGCCTGGGCGGTGCAGCCGGACATGGTGCGGTACACCGATTGGGCTGCCTCCAGCTTGCTCTTGGCACTGCTCCCGCCGCCGGTGCAGCCGGTCAGCAGGAGGGCGCTGGTTACGGTCAACAATAGCAGGCTCCGACGCCACGTTTTCATGGAACTCCCCCTCAAACAGCGTTATTCCAGCTCTTTGAGTACAGCAGGGATGCCTTCCAACATCACGTTGCTGGCCGTCATCCCCCGGCGGCCATACTGTTCCGCCATCAAGTCCCCGGCCTTGCCATGGATCCACACGGCGGCAGCTGCCGCCTCCAGAGCGTCCATGCCCTGTGCCAGGAAGGAGGTGATGAGACCGGCCAGCACGTCACCACTGCCGCCCTTGGCCAGGCCGTCGTTGCCGGTGGTGTTCAGGTAGGCTTTGCCATCGGGGCCGGCCACGATGGTGCGGTGTCCTTTCAAGACCAAAACGCAGTGATGGGCTTTGGCAAAGTCCAAAGCTGTACTCAAGCGATCCTTCCCCGGCCACTGCCCGGTGAGGGTGTGGAATTCTCCATCGTGGGGCGTCAGGACGGTGGGAGCGCTTCGGCTGTCCAATACATCCATATGCCCGGCGATGGCGTTTATGCCGTCGGCGTCCAAGACCACGGGGCAGGCGCAGCGTTTCAGCACCTGCTTCACCACCTCCTGGGTCTGGGGCAGCTTGCCAAGGCCCGGGCCGATAAGGGCGGCCTGCATCTCAGCGAGCTTTTCCAAAATCACCGGCACGGAGGCTTCCCCTAATGCGCCCTGTTCATCGGGCAGGGCTACCGGCATCTCCTCCACGCATTTCAGAGCGGTGATGGGATAAATCGTCTCCGGAATGCCCAAAAAGACCAGACCCGCACCGCTGTGGGTGGCGGTGTGGGAAGCCATGATGGGGGCGCCGGGATAGGGCTTGCTGCCGGCCAGCAGGAGGACCTTGCCGAAGGTGCCTTTGTGGCCGTCCCTGGGGCGCTGGGGGAGCAGCTTCCGCACCGTGTCCTCCTCCAGGATGGTCACCGGGTAGTTCAGGCTGTCCACCAGGATGGGGTCCAGGCCGATGTCTACAATATAAAGCGCGCCGGTACACAGTCCGCCGTCGCCGATGATGTGGCCGGGCTTGGCCATGGTGAAAGTCACGGTGGCGTCCGCCTGCACGGCGGTGCCCAGGATGCAGCCGGTGTTGGCCTGGACGCCGGAGGGGATGTCGGCGGCAATGACGATGCCGTCGCTCTCGTTGATCCAATCCACTGCCGCCACCACGTCCCCCGCCAGGTCACGCCCCAGGCCGATGCCGAAGAGGGCGTCGATGACCACGTGGGCGGCGCAGGTGAACAGATGCTGATCCGTGTCCTCCGGGTCGAAATCCTCCAGCTGGACGCCGCAGGCGTTGAGGCGCTGTTCGTTGGCTTTGGAATCCGGGGTCATTTTCTCCCGTTTCCCCACCAAAAACGCCCGTACCTTCACCCCAGCCTCGTGGAGCATTCGAGCGCAGGCCACGCCGTCGCCGCCGTTGTTGCCGGTGCCGCAGAAGACCGCGGCCCAGGGCAGCTCGCCCTCCTCCGCCTCGGTCTCCAGGTACTGCAAGGCCACGTCGGTCAGCCCCCGGGACGCCCGCTCCATGAGCAGCAGACCGGTCTCCAGATCCCCGTTGATGGTGGTCTGATCCAGCCAGTGCAGCTGCTCCGCTGTTCCTGTTCGCATGGGTTTCCACTCCTTTCGTCGCTGTCGTTGGCTTTGGGTCCATTGTACCAGCTTCTCCGGCAAAATGCAATTTTTTCCCCGCCAAAATTCATTTCTCTTCGGCCTGTTTGTTTTTTTCATTTCCCTCTTGCGCTTTCCCCCTTTTTGTGCTATAAATTTTAAGGTATAGGAAAAAGCGAAGAACGGGAAAATGGCGGTTTGGCCTGCCCAAGAGAGTCTCTGTCACCGGCTGAGAGCAGAGATGGCAAGCTGCGTCTGGTTCGCCCGGGAGCTGCCGTGGGGAAAGACACGGCCGGGGTCATCCTCCGTTACTGGGATGGTGAGTGTGCGTGTGGCAGAGACACGCAAATGCGGGTGGTACCGCGGAAGGGGTTCCTTTCGTCCTGTTGTGGGATGGAAGGTTTTTTTATTGCCTGCGCACAGAACAATATCGATCATGCTTGAGAGGAGCTTTGTGGTTATGAAAGAACAACTGGCGAAAATCAGGGCCGCGGCCCTAGAGGCCATTGCGGACAGCAATGCCGCTGCCGCCCTGGACAGCGTCCGGGTCAAGTACCTGGGCAAGAAAGGCGAACTGACCTCCGTGCTGAAGCAGATGGGCAAGCTGTCTGCCGAGGAGCGTCCGGTGAGCGGCCAGATCGCCAACGAAGGCCGTGAGACCCTAACCA
>CAKTHW010000084.1 GCA_934565425.1 uncultured Oscillospiraceae bacterium | reverse complement strand
GACTTCCAGCACCTGACCGATGTTCATACGGGAAGGCACGCCCAGGGGGTTCAGGACGATGTCCAGGGGGGTGCCGTCGGGCAGGAAGGGCATATCCTCGATGGGCATGATGCGGGAGACGACACCCTTATTGCCGTGACGGCCGGCCATCTTATCGCCCACGGAGATCTTACGCTTCTGTGCGATGTAGACGCGGACACACTGGTTGACGCCCGGGCCCAGTTCATCGCCGTTTTCGCGGGTAAATACTTTCACGTCTACCACGATACCGCTCTCGCCGTGAGGCACTTTCAGAGAGGTATCACGGACTTCTCTTGCCTTTTCACCGAAGATAGCACGCAGCAGCCGTTCTTCGGCAGTCAGGTCGGTCTCGCCCTTGGGGGTGACCTTACCGACCAGGATGTCGCCGGTGTGGACCTCTGCGCCCACGCGGATGATGCCCCGTTCGTCCAGGTCACGGAGGGCGTCTTCGCCCACGTTGGGGATGTCACGGGTGATCTCCTCGGGGCCCAGTTTGGTGTCGCGGGCTTCCATGTCATATTCTTCGATGTGGATGGAGGTGAACACGTCCTCCTTCACGATGCGTTCGCTGAGCAGGACGGCGTCCTCGTAGTTGTAACCTTCCCAGGTCATGAAGCCCATGAGGATGTTACGACCCAGGGCGATCTCGCCGTTGTTGGTGGAGGGACCATCCGCCAGGGTCTCCCGCTTCTTGAACCGCTGGCCCACGTCCACGATGGGACGCTGGTTGATACAGGTGCCGTGGTTGGAGCGGAGGAACTTGATGAGCTTATAGGTCTTGGAAATACCGCTGTCATACTGCACGCTGATGGAGTCGGCGCTGACACGGGTGACCACGCCATCTTCCTCAGCCAGCACGCACACTTCGGCGTCCTGACAGTTCTTGTACTCCTGGCCAGTAGCCACGATGGGCGCTTCGGTGACCAGCAGGGGCACAGCCTGACGCTGCATGTTTGCACCCATCAGGGCACGGTTTGCGTCGTCGTTTTCCAGGAAGGGGATCATGGCGGTTGCCACGGAGACCATCATCTGGGGGGACACGTCCATGTAGTCCACCAGGGCGCGGTCTACGTCCATGATGTCGTTCTGATGACGGCAAGTGATACGTTTGTTGGCCAGGCAGCCGTTCTCGTCCAGGGGCTCGGTGGCCTGGCAGACCACGAATTCATCCTCTACGTCAGCGGTCATGTATTCCACGGTGTCAGAGACAAAACCGGTCTCCTTATCCACCTTCCGGTAGGGCGCTTCGATGAAGCCGTACCGGTTGACCCGTGCGTAGGATGCCAGGTAGGAGATCAGGCCGATGTTGGGGCCTTCAGGGGTTTCGATGGGACACAGACGGCCGTAGTGACTGTAGTGGACGTCTCGCACATCGAAGGAGGCACGTTCTCTGGACAGACCGCCGGGGCCCAGGGCGGAGATACGGCGCTTGTGGGTCAATTCCGCCAGGGGGTTAGTCTGATCCATGAATTGGCTCAGGGGGGAGGAACCGAAGAATTCCTTGATGGCGGCGGTGACAGGGCGGATGTTGATGAGGGACTGAGGAGTAACAATATCCAGATCCTGGATGGTCATACGTTCTCGGATGACGCGCTCCATACGGGAGAAGCCGATGCGGAACTGGTTCTGGAGCAGCTCGCCCACACAGCGCAGGCGGCGGTTGCCCAGGTGGTCAATGTCGTCCTTATGGCCGATCCCATTGGCCAGGCCGGTCAGGTAGTTGACGCTGGCCAGCATATCATCCACGATGATGTGCTTGGGCATCAGGTCATCCAGACGGGTGCGGATGGCAGCCTTCATGCCTTCTTCATCGCCTGCATACTCATCCAACAGCTCTTTCAGCACGGAGATGCGGACGCGCTCGGTGACACCGCATTCTTCCGGATCAAAATTCACATATTTGCTCATATCCACCATGTTATTGGCGAATACTTTGACCAGGGTGCCTTCCACATCCAGGAGGGCTTCGTTAACCCCTCGGTCAGCCAGCTCTCTGGCTCGTTCCCGGGTGATGGTCTCGCCGGCATCGGCCAAAATCTCACCTGTCCAGGGGTCTACCAGGGGGGCGGCCAGGATCTGATTGGTCAGACGGTTGGCGATATCCAGCTTCTTGTTGAACTTGTAACGGCCAACAGCGGACAGGTCATAACGGCGGGCGTCAAAGAGCAGGGACTGCATCAGGGACTCGCAGGAATCCACCGTGGGGGGTTCACCGGGACGGAGCTTGCGATAGATCTCCAGCATGGCGAACTCATAGGGCGTGTGGTTGCCCAGATCCTTGCTGAACAGCTCCGCTTCCTTTTCCAGAGTGTTCTGGATCAGGGCGCTCTCGCCGAACACTTCCTTGATCTCCGCATCGGTCTTGAGCCCGATGGCGCGCATGAGACAGGTGATGGGGATCTTGCGGTTCTTGTCGATACGCACCCAGAACACGTCAGAGCTGTCCGTCTCGTATTCCAGCCAAGCACCACGATAAGGGATGACAGTGGCGGAATAGGAGATATTTCCAGCCTTGTCCGCTTCCATGTTATAATACATACCAGGGCTTCGGACGATCTGGGAGACAATGACACGCTCTGCGCCGTTGATAACGAAGGTGGCGCCCTCGGTCATCAAGGGGAAGTCGCCCATGAAGATCTCCTGTTCCTTGATCTCGTCCGTTTCCTTGTTGCGCAGGCGCACCTTCACCTTGATGGGGGCGGCATAGGTGGCGTCTCTGGCCTTGCAGGTCTCTACATTATACTTGGGCTTCTCCTTCATGGAGAAGTCGATAAAGGACAGCTCCAGGTTGCCGGCATAGTCGGAGATGCTGCCAACGTCCTTGAAGACCTCACGCAGGCCGGTCTCCAAAAACCATCGGTAAGATTTTTTCTGAATGTCCAGCAGTCCGGGCATCTCAGTGATTTCCTGCTTTCGGGCAAAGCTCTTTCGCAGGGTGTTGCCGAAATACACATCTTTGACCATTGATGATTCACCCTCCATTTTCGTCAAATGTAACAAAGGTACCGCTCCGCCGCTTCGCGATACACACGGGCAAGTTTGCACTTATCTAGTGCCCTGCTCTTGCCTTTTGCGTGGGAACATGGTAAAGTAAGAGGCGGTAAAAGTGGTAAACTGTTTTCCTTCAAAATCCGTAGTAGCGATTTATTATACTACTTTTGCGCAGAAAAGTCAATGACTTTTCTCATTTGGCAGCAGTTTTTCTGTTGCTTTTTTGTTTTTCTCCTTTTCTTTTTCGTGCTCACGCCGTATCTTGAGCGCGAAACACCGGCTGCCTTGATTGTGAGGCAGCCGGTGTTTTCTCTGTCCGCATCGCATCCCACCGCCCCTGTTCTCCCCTTCGAAGGTGGCCATTTCGCCAGATGCGGCCTGACAAAATTATAAAAAACGCCTGTCACCACTGTGACAGGCGTTTTATTTTTCCATTGTGACGTTACCGTCTCCTCCGCAGCCGCCCCCGGCCACGGCCGCCACGGTATCCGCCGCCTCGGCCGCTGCGGCGTTTGGTGCCGCCATAAGCTCTGCGGCGGCGGCCGCCCATGCGGACGCGGATGACCACGGCGATGACGCAGACCACCAGGACGATGAGCAGGATGCGCACCCAGACCTTGGAGAACAGGTTGGACAGGGCCGCTTTCCGAGCCAGCCAAGCGGACTGGGACACGTCATTGGCAGCCACCAGCTTGACGGTACCATAGTCGGTATCCCCCAGGCTCACTGTCATCTTGCCCAGCTCGTCCCCCTTCTTCACGGGGGCGGCCACTTCCTCGTACAGGTCGGTGGAGATGTCAAAATCCTCGATCTTGATGTCCTTGGGCAATTCTGCCGTGATGGTCTTCTCCGGCACGGCGGTGACGTAATCGGCCTCCTTGGACAGGGTGACCTTCACTTCCCCAGCCGGGAAAGTGCTGTCCAGGATGTTCTTTTCTTCAAAGTTGTCAAAGCCCCACTGGAGCAGTCGGCTGCTCTCGGAGAACTGGAGGCGCTTGATGTTGCCCGATTTGTCCACCGGATTCTCGCAGCCCATGACCACGGCCACCAGGGTCTCCCCGTTCTGCTTGGCAGCGGAGAGGAGGCAATAGCCTGCGTCGTCGGTGTAGCCGGTCTTGATGCCGATGCAGCTGCTGTAGACGTAGCCGGCGTAGCGCATATTGGACAGCAGGCCGTTGGTGCTGAAGTAGTAGCGCTCCTCGCTCATGTTGGTCTTGCGGATCTTGCAGTCAGGCTTGGCCACGATCTTGCGGAACTCCTCGTACTCCATGGCCGCCTTGGCCATCTTGTAGATGTCGTTGCAGGTGGTATAGTGGTCGGGGTCCGGCATGCCGCTGGGGTTACAGAAATGGGTGCCCACGCAGCCGATGTCCGCAGCCTTCTTGTTCATGTCCTTGACGAAGGCTTCGATGGAGCCGGAGACCCCTACGGCCAACACGTTGGCCGCCTCACCGGCGGAGGCGATGAGCAGACAGTTGAGCAGCTCCTGGACGGTGAGCTTTTCACCGGTCTTGATGTCCGCGGTGGAAGTGTCCGCCTCGATGCCCTGCCACAGGGAGGGACCGGCGGTGAGCTTCTGGTCCAGGGACAGCTTGCCGCTGTCCACAGCGTCCAGCACCAGCAGGGCGGTCATGACCTTGGTGATGCTGGCGGGATAGATCTTCTTGTCCGCGTCCTGCTGGTAGAGCACTGTGTCGGTGTCCAGGTTCACCAGCAGCGCTGCCTTGGCCTTGACCTTCATGCCGCTCAGGATATCCGACGCCGCGTAGGCCTGGGGCATCAGCAGAGAGAACAGTAGGACGATGGTGAGGAAAAAGGATAGAATACGCTTATTTTTCATAGGAAACCCCTGTTATCTATGGTATAATGAATGGAAATACAATGATAGGTTTGCCGCCCGCCCCGCCCGTCAAACGGGGACATGGACGTAAATCATCCAAACATTATACCAGAACCCACCCATGGAAGCAACGGAAAACGATGAAATTCATAAAATTGGAGCGAAAAACCTTGCTGCGCTTGGGCGTCCTGCTGCTGTGCGTGCTGATGGGACTGGAAGGCTGCCAGCTGGCGTCCCACACCAGCCCGGCGGCTGGCTGCCGCATCCAGACCACCGCCTCCGCCTCCCGGCGCACCCTGCTCACCGGCCGGGTGAGCAGTCAGGCCCAGCGCGCCCAGGCAAAGCAACACACAGACAGCAACCCCATCCAGCCCATCTCCCTGAACCGGGCGACCCAAACGGAACTGGAAACCCTGCCCGGCATCGGGGAGAAGAAAGCCCAGGCGATCCTCGCCTACCGGGAGGCCCACGGCCGGTTCCGCAGCTACGAGGAGCTGTTGGAGGTAGAGGGCATCGGTGAGGCGACGCTGGAGGGGCTGCTGCCCTATTTGACTTTGGAGTGAAATGATGAAGATTTTAGTGGTCGATGACGAAAAACTAGTGGTCAAAGGCATCAAATTCAACCTGGAACACGACGGGTATGAGGTGGTGACCGCCTTTGACGGAGAGAGCGCTGTGGCGCTGACCAGTTCGGAGAAGCCGGATCTGGTCATCTTAGACCTGATGATGCCCAAGCTGGACGGGCTGGAGGCGTGTATGCAGATCCGCGCCTTCTCCAACGTGCCCATCATCATGCTCACCGCCCGGAGCACGGACATGGACAAGCTGATGGGCTTTGAGTGCGGGGCGGACGACTATGTGACCAAGCCCTTCAACATCCTGGAGCTGAAAGCCCGCATCCGTGCCCTCCTCCGCCGTGCCGGCGCTGAACGGAGCGCCGCTCAGCCGGAGAGCCAGCAGCTGCGGTGCGGGAACATCGTCCTGGACCTGGCCTCCCGCAGTGCCCTGCGGGACGGGGCGCCGGTGACGCTGACGGCCAAAGAATTTGACCTGATGGAGCTGTTTCTGCGCAACCCCAACCGAGTGTTCAGCCGCACCAGCCTGCTAGACCAGGTATGGGGGTATGAATACCAAGGGGATGACCGGACGGTAGACGTCCACATTCGGCGGCTGAGGGAGAAGCTGGAAGCCGTGCCCGCCTCCCCGGCCTACATTATGACCAAGTGGGGGGTCGGATACTACTTGAAAAATGAGGACGCCGCTCGATGAAGGGGTGGAAGTGGAAGGGCTTTCAATTTCGCCCCAGCGAGAACGTCCAATCCCAGTTCGCCCTGTCCTATCTGCTCATCATCGCCGCCGTCCTCATCCTGCTCAACACCTATCCCCTGCTGGCCTGTCAGACCCTGGTGTTCCAGGCCAAGCAGAGCATCCTGACCGAAGCCCAGATGATCGCCTCCAATCTGGCGGAGCTGGGCGAGCTGGGGGAATCGGGGGTGGAACAGGTGATGACGCTGGTGGGCAATGGCAACTTAACCCGCATCGTGGTCACCGACCCGGACGCCCAGCTGCTCTACGACACCCAGGAGAGCGCCCGTCCCCACCGCTACGCCTTGTTCCAGGAGCTGACCCAGGCGCTGGACGGGCAGGACGTCTACCATGCGTCCTTCCGGGACAACGC
>CAKTHW010000083.1 GCA_934565425.1 uncultured Oscillospiraceae bacterium | reverse complement strand
GCAACATCGTCAAGAATCCCCGCATCTGGATCCCCCCCACGCTGGCCTCCGCCATCACCGGCCCCATCGCCACCTGCATCTTCAAGCTGACCATGGACGGCGCAGCGGTCTCCTCCGGCATGGGCACCTGCGGTCTGGTGGGTCAGATCGGCGTCTACACCGGCTGGCTGGCTGACATCGAGGCAGGCACCAAGGCTGCCATCACCGCATTTGACTGGATCGGCCTGGTCCTCATCTGCTTCGTCCTGCCCGCTATCCTGTCCTGGTTCTTCGGCAACATCCTGCGGAAGGCCGGCTGGATCAAGGAGAACGACCTCAAACTCATGTAATATTTCGGTGAAATGCAAGCATTTCACCGAGGTTGCAGCCGGGTGCATGCACTCACTGCGTCGGTAGGTTCTCCGCCTGTAAAACAGGCGGAGCCTACGCTACCAATGTGCCACTGGCACATTGGCTTAACGCTGCGGCACTTACCCGGCTGAGAAGTGAAAAAAGTGACGTACATGGCCCAGGCCACCCTCTCTTGCCCTTCGGGCAATTCACCTTACGCCGCCACTTTTTTCGGATTTGAATTTATTCCGGCATCCTGCCGGAACTCTGTGAGACAATACATAAAACAGAAAAGGACGGCCATCGGTCGTCCTTTTTTCCATTACGAAAGGAGTTTCACCATGAAAAAACTGTTACTGGTCATTGACATGCAGAACGACTTCATCGACGGCGCCCTGGGCACCCCGGAGGCGGCGGCCATCGTGGACAAGGTGGTGGAGAAGATGAAGACTTACCCCACCGACCACATCATCGCCACTCGTGACACCCACACGCCGGACTACCTGCACACCCAGGAGGGGCAGAAGCTGCCGGTGGAACACTGCATCCAGGGAACACCCGGCTGGCAGCTCCACCCGGCCATTGCGGCAGCCCTGGGGGAGGGGAAGATCGTGGATAAACCCACCTTCGGCAGCATAGACTTGATGCACCAGCTGGCGGCGGAGAACCAGCAGGAGCCCCTGGCGCTGGAGCTGGTGGGGCTGTGCACGGACATCTGCGTGGTCTCCAACGCCCTGCTGTTGAAGGCGGCCATGCCGGAGGTGGAGATCACCGTGGACGCTGCCTGCTGTGCCGGCGTCACGCCGGAGAGCCATCGGGCGGCCCTTGCGACCATGGGGCAGTGTCAGATTGTGGTAGTCAATGGGTAAAAAATGAAAGCGTCTTTGCTTCCAGTGAAAGATTGTTGGATATCCAACGGAGAAAGTGAAACTTTTGCGCCATTTTTTACGAGAATTCTATTGTCATTTAACATAGAAGGTGTTATACTCCATTTATAAATGGGTTTTATCAAAGTTGTATTGAAAATGAAACGCAGATGAAAAAGCGAACCATCCGAATAGATTTGAGATCCTGCATTGTGAATAAGGAGGCAATGGAACAAATATGGAAACCTATGGCATCGAAAAGCTGGGCATCATCGGCCCCAAAGCGGTCTATCGAAATCTCACCCCGGCACAGCTGACCGAAGCAGCCCTGCGCCGCGGCGAAGGCACCCTGAGCAACACGGGCGCTCTGGTCGTCACCACCGGTAAGTACACCGGCCGTTCCCCCGACGACAAGTTCATCGTTGACACCCCCACCATCCATGACAAGATCGCATGGGGCAAGGTGAACCGTCCTATCTCCCGGGAAAAGTTTGACGCCATCCGTGGCAAGGTAGCTGCCTATCTGCAGAACCGCGAAGTGTTTATTTTCGATGGCATGGCAGGCGCTGACCCCGCTGACACCCAGAAGTTCCGGGTCATCAACGAGCTGGCCTCCCAGAACCTCTTTATCCATCAGCTCCTCATCCGTCCCACCGAGGAAGAGCTGGCCAACTACGGCGAACCCGACTACACCATCCTCTGCGCTCCCGGCTTCAAGTGTGACCCCGAGATCGACGGCGTCAATTCCGAAGCGGCCATCATGATCGACTATGAGGCACACCTGATCGTCATTGCAGGCTCCCAGTACGCAGGCGAAATTAAGAAGTCCGTCTTCTCCACCATGAACTACATCATGACCGACATGAACGTCCTGCCCATGCACTGCTCCGCCAACATGGACCCGGTCACCGGCGAATCCGCCATCTTCTTCGGCCTCTCCGGCACCGGCAAGACCACCCTGTCCGCCGACCCCGACCGGATGCTCATCGGCGACGATGAACACGGCTGGTCCGAGCGCGGCATCTTCAACTTTGAGGGCGGCTGCTACGCCAAGTGCATCGACCTGGACGAAGAGAACGAGCCTGAGATCTATCACGCCATCCGCTTCGGTTCCGTGGTGGAAAACGTCATCATGGACCCGGAGACCCGGGAGCTGGACTTCACCGACCGTTCCCTGACTGAGAACACCCGCGTGGGCTACCCGGTGGATTACATCTCCAACGCCCAGATCCCCGGCGTAGGCGGCATCCCCAAGGTGGTCATCTTCCTGACCGCTGACGCCTTCGGCGTCCTGCCTCCCATCTCCCGCCTGACCCGCGACGCCGCTATGTATCACTTCGTCACCGGTTTCACCTCCAAGCTGGCCGGCACCGAACGTGGCGTCAAGGAGCCTCAGCCCACCTTCTCCACCCTGTTCGGCGAACCCTTCATGCCCAGAGAGGCAGACGTGTACGCCCATATGCTGGGTGACAAGATCGACCAGTATGGCACCAAGGTCTACCTGGTCAACACCGGTTGGGCAGGCGGCCCCTACGGCGTCGGCTCCCGCATGAAGCTGAAATACACCCGTGCCATGGTCACCGCAGCCCTGAACGGCGACTTCGACCATGTGGAATACAAGCACCACGAGATCTTCAACGTAGACGTTCCTCAGTCCTGCCCCCATGTGCCCGATGAGATCATGAATCCCCGCGACACTTGGGCAGACAAGGAAGCCTACGACGTGGCAGCCAACAAGCTGGCCGCCATGTTTGAGGAGAACTTCGCCACCAAGTACCCCAACATCGCCCAGCACATTGTGGACGCAGGCCCACACGCAAAGCACTGAGAAACGCATGAGCAAAGCGGCATCTGACCATTCAGATGCCGCTTGTTTGCGTTCTGCTCAAGTTGCAGGATGAGAAACCCTGTTTTGCCCATTGAGAAAACCCTTGTGGAGCGTTGCCTTTCCTGCCGATGCATTATAAAATAAAACAAATATGGTTCTGAAAAACTGGGAAAAAGACCGAAAAGGAACCAATTTTGGGAGGAAATATACAACATGACCGCAATCTTATTCTCTGCCTTGGCGGCTCTGGGCGGCGGCCTGGTCATGGGTGTGACCGGGTTTGGCGCAGGCATGGTGATCATGATGGTGCTGCCCGTTTTCTACAGCCTGACGGAGAGTGCAGCTCTCACCGGCATTGTCAGCACTGTCCTCAACGCCCAAATGGCTATCCGCTATTGGAAGCATATCCACTTCAAATCCCTCATTGTCCCCACCATCGCCTACATGATCCTCTGCGCCCTCCTGATCCGCTTCTCCACCGAGGTAGATCAATCGCTCATCCAAAAGGGGTTTGGCGTCTTCCTCATCTGCCTCTGCATCTATTACCTCTTCCTGCAAAAGGACGACCACCCCCACAAAAAGAGCCTGGCCCTCTCCATTCTCTGCATCGCCTTCTCCGCCGTCTTCGACAGCTTCTTCTCCATCGGCGGCCCCCTCCTGGTGGTCTACTTCATGGCCCGCACCGACTCCACCAAAGCCTACATGGGCACCATCCAGGCATTCTTTTTTATCAACTACGCCTATAGCAGTGTCGTCCGTATCATCAACGGCATCCTGCTTCCGTCTCACCTGGCGGTCACCTTGGTGTGCAGTGTGGCTGTTTTGCTGGGGGGCGTCATTGCCCAGAAGCTGGTGAACCGGCTGGATGAACAGAGGGTGCGCAAGCTCATCTATATCATGATCGGGGTCAGCGGCGTGTGGAATCTCATCAAATAGCTTTGCCTAAACGGGTTTTCTGTGGTATCATGACCCAAAAGGAACCCAGAAGGAGAGAAAGCCCATGACACATATCCGCAAAGCCACCCAGGCGGACATCCCCGCCGTCACCGCCATCTATGACCACATCCTGACCGAGGAGGAGGCCGGCCGCGCCACCATCGGTTGGATTCGAGGTGTCTATCCCACCCGTCAAACAGCCCAGGACGCCCTGGACGCCGGTGACCTGTTCGTGCTGGAGTCGGACGGCGTAGTGGCGGCAGCCGCTAAGATCAACCAGATCCAGGTGCCCGAATACGTCAACGCCCAGTGGCGTTACCCGGATGCGCCGGAGGAGGAGATCATGGTCCTGCACACCTTAGTGGTGGACCCGTCCCAGGCAGGGAAGGGGTGCGGCAGCGCCTTTGTCCAGTTTTATGAGGACTACGCCCGCGCACACGGCTGCCCCTACCTGCGCATGGACACCAACTCCAAAAACCAGGCCGCCCGGAAGCTCTACGCCCACCTGGGCTATTGGGAGTCCGGCATCGTGGATTGCAATTTTAACGGTATCCCCGGCGTGGCGCTGGTGTGCTTGGAGAAAAAACTGTGAAAAAACCACGGAAGAATTTTGGTTCTTCCGTGGTTTTTGTGTTTATTCGGCGTCAGGCAGCTTCAGCAAGTCCAAAATGGTCTCCTTCGTCTGGACGCCTACCAGCTTCTTCAGCAGCTTGCCGTTCCGGAAGAACAGCAGGGTGGGGATGCTGAATACCTCATAGTCGCCCACCAGCTGGAATTCCTCGTCGATGTTGACCTTGCAGATCTTCATCAGATTGGGATGTTCCATGATGATCTCGTTGAGAATGGGGGTCTGGGCCATGCAGGGGCCGCACCAGTACGCCCAGAAATCCACCAGCACCGGCAGTTCGGAGTGCAGCACTTCCTGTTCAAAATTGGCTTTCGTTACGGCAATGGACATATCAAAGACTCCTTTCCGTCATTCCAGGGACTTGTAGTAGAGCAGGCAGTGGCAGTACCCCTCAAAGTTGGGGTCGTCCAGCTGCGCCCGAAATTCCTGGCAAATACATTTGTTCTCCTCTGTCCGGGCGATCCGGCAGGGACAGTACCCACCTGTGCGCCGCAGCCCTTCCTGGACGCGGGCGACCACCTCGGGGTCAGGGTTGAGGGTGACCTTCATCGTCAAACACCTCCCAGTATTCTTACCCATATCATACCCGATTTTCCACCGGAAAGCAATGGTTTGCGGCGGCGGGGAAAGTGTGGTATCATCAAAAAAACATCGTAATCAAAGGAGTCACCCCTATGAATCATATCCCCATCACCAACATCCAGGGCATCCGCTTCGGCAACGCCCAGAACGAACAAGCCATGACCGGCGTCACCGTCGTCCTCTTCGACCGCCCCAACACCGGCGGCATCGACATCAGCGGCGGCGGTCCCGCCTCCCGAGAGACCGGTCTGCTCTCGCCCCTGTCCAACACCAATTCCCTCAACGCCCTCGTCCTCTCCGGCGGCTCCGCCTTCGGCCTGGACGCCTCCACCGGCGTCATGGGTTACCTGGAGGAGCACGACATGGGCTACCACGTCCTCAACACCACCATCCCCCTGGTCTGCCAGTCCTGTATCTTCGACCTGGGCTTTGGCGACGGCACCATCCGCCCCGACGCCGCCATGGGCTACGCCGCCTGCGTGGATGCCGAGGGGAACCACCCCCGCTCCGGCATCGTAGGCGCCGGCACCGGCGCGGCGGTGGGCAAGGTCTGCGGCATCGGACAGGGGGAGAAATCCGGCATCGGCTACGCCGCTTTGGAGGTCAACGGTCTCCAGGTGGGCGCCGTGGCCGTGGTCAACGCCTTCGGGGACATCTTCGACCACCAGACCGGCCAAAAGCTCGCCGGTATGCGCACCCCCGACCGCACCGCCTACACCAGCGCCGCTCAAGCCCTCTATGAGCAGCACGAACCCCAGCCCACCGGCGCCAACACCACCCTGGGCGCCGTCTTCACCAACGCTGCCTTCAGTCAGGCGGAGATGAACAAGATCGCCTCCATGGCTCGCGCCGCCTTCGGCCGCTGCATCAACCCCGTGGGCACCATGATCGACGGGGATACCATCTACGCCTTCTCCCTGGGCGACGTCCCGGCGGACATCAGCGCCGTGGGCGCACTGGCGGCGGAGGCGCTGGCGTTTGCTATCGAGGACGCGGTGAAAAGTGCTAAGATGGAGGAGGAAAAGTTCCTGGGTCTGATCTGCGGGGAGTGACACAGAGCAGGACACAAAAGCCTCCCCTGTAAGGGGAGGTGGCACGGAGCAAAATCTTCCAGCCTCCCCTGTAAGAGGAGGCGGCGCGCAGCAAAATCTTCCAGCCTCCCCTGTGTAAGGGGAGGTGGCACGCAGTGCCGGAGGGGTTGTGCGGCGAGCGTAGGGCGTGGGAAGGTGCGCCTTTCGGGGTGCTGTGCAAGTCCGGCAATCCCTCAGTCAGCTTGCGCTGACAGGGCAGAAAGTCAAGCAAGCGCAACACCATAGGCGCAAAAAACTTCGGCAGGAGATCGCCAAGCAAGACATTTCCTAGGGCGGTGGTTGATGAGCAAAACAGCAGCATCC
>CAKTHW010000082.1 GCA_934565425.1 uncultured Oscillospiraceae bacterium | reverse complement strand
TGTACACCTTGGGTTGCGTATTGTCCTTCTTTTTTACTCCTGTTGCACTTCAGATTGTAATCTGTCCAGCTCCCTTTACACAAGGGAGCCAGGATGCGTGTCCTCGAAAGAGACGATTTTGCAGAACCTTGAAGCCTCCTCTATGGGTGATATGGAGCAGAATCTTCCAGCCTCCTCTGTGTAAGGGGAGGTGGCACGCAGTGCCGGAGGGGTTGTGCGTCGAGCGTAGATTGTGAGGAAAACAGAAAAACGACCTATGAGAAAGCTCATAGGTCGTTTTTTCGGTTTTAAATGCTCAGCCCTCGCTCATCGCGGCTTCGAACACCGGGCACATCCGGTTGCAGTAGTCCACCAGCAGGCCGACGGCCTTGACGGCGGTATCCACTGCGGTCTCTTCCTCGATAAAGGTGTTGACCATCGCCCACAGGGAGCGGTTCTTCTTGTCCACCCAGAACTTGACCAGGTGGGAGGAGCGGTGCAGCTCGTTGGCTACCTTCAGGGCGTTGGCGGACTTGCCCTTGGGGATCTCCAGCAGGTCGGCCAGGAAGACGGCCAGGTAATCGCCGTCATGGGGGAAGCGGACCACCATGAGACGGGGGCCGAAGGTGTCACCGGTGATGGGGATGCGGACCTGATCCTCCTTCTCGGTCTCGATCAGCTCGCACTCAAAGCCGCTGCTCTCAAACACCTTGATAAATGCACTAGTCACAGACGTCATAATGAAAAAACCTCCATATTTTGTTTCTTTCGTTCCCGTTCATCATATCATTTCCAGCGGACGGTTGCAAGCAAATGCGTCTATTTTCTGTGGACAGCGGAAATCCTGTCGATTGACACCACCTGAGATCCTCCTTATACTAAAAGGGAACGAAACTCGTTGACACAGGAGGAACAGATATGAAGATGGAATGGCTCACCGGCAGAAATGGCCTTCAGGTCCCCGGCTGGAACGGCATCGACGGGGAGAAGGTCGTGGTCATCATGGCTCATGGCTTCGGCAGCGCCAAGGAAGGGTTTACGCCGAAATTTATGAATCTGGGGCTCAAAAAAGCGGGCATCGGCTTTTACGGCTTCGATTTCCCCGCCCACGGCGACAGCCCCATCGACGGGGACGGCCTCACCGTCCAGCGCTGCATCGACAGCTATCAGGCGGCGGAACAGCGGGCGATCGAACTGGCGCCGGACGCCGAGATCTGCTACTTTGGCTCCAGCTTTGGCGCGTACATGACCGTGCTCTACCTGGCGGCGGAAGCACACAAGGGCAACAAGGCGTTCCTGCGCTCGGCGGCCATTGATATGCCCAAGCTGACCTGGAAGATCGGGGAACAGCGTGGGATGACCTTCAACGAGGAAGGGTACTGTATGCTCACCGACTACAACCGTCCTTTGAAGCTCACCAAAGCCTTTTGTGAGGATCTGGAACAGCATGACCCCTTTGCCTGCTACCAGAAGGGCATGGCCCAGTTGCGGATGATCCACGGGGAGTTGGACAGCACGGCATCTCCGGCTATCGCCAAGCAGTTCGCGGAGGAAAAGGGGGCGGAGTTCATCCTGTTCCCAGGCGCAGAGCATCGTCTCATGGAGCCGGGCAACCCGGAGCGGGCGCTGCAGTTGGCCATCGAATTTTTTAAATAACTCGGAAAAATGCAAGCATTTTTTCCGAAGAAGCAGCCTGGTGCATGCACTCACTACGTTCGCACACTTACCAGGCTGAGAAGAGAAAAAACGGACGCGCATGTCGTCCGTTTTTTCATATTGCATTTTATTCTGTCCTCCGAGGACAGAACTCTGCGAGGCTTTTATTTAGAGGTTGCCTAATCCTGCTGGATCATCAGCTTGATGGCCTCGATGCCCACCTGGATGGCGGACTCGGTGTCATGGCTCTCGGTCTGATCCAGGCCGGCGTTCTGGCGTTCCTGGTTCCAGACCACGTGGAAGCAGCTGCCGCAGCGGACGCCCAGGGCGTTGGCGGCCACGAAGAGGGCGGCGGATTCCATCTCACTGGCCAGCACCCCCAGCCGTTTCCACGCCTCCCACTTGGCCAGCAGCTCGTAGGAGACCGGCATCCGCTCCGGGATGTGCTGTCCGTAGAAGGAGTCCTTGCACTGGACGACGCCGGTGTGGTAGGATTTGCCCAGCTTTTGAGCGGCCTGCACCAGGGCGGTGGTCACCTGGAAATCGGACACGGCCGGGTACTCAATGGGGGCATACTCCCGGCTGGCGCCCTCCATGCGGATGGCGCCGGTGGCGATGACCACGTCCCCGGACTGGACGTCGGTGCGGATGCCGCCACAGGTGCCCACCCGCAGGAAGGTGGTCACGCCCAGCTGGGTCAGCTCCTCGATGGCGATGACGGCAGAGGGGCCGCCGATGCCGGTGGAGCAGACGCTGACCGGCTGGCCCAGCAGGGTGCCCGTCCAGGTGCAGTACTCCCGATTGGTCATCTGGTGGACGGGGTTGTCGAAGTGAGCGGCGATGGCAGCGCACCGGCCCGGGTCGCCGGGGAGCAGGCAGTATTTGCCGAGGGGGACGTCGCGGCCTAATTGGATGTGATATTGCAAAACCTGTTCAGCGGGATTCATAAATCATGCCTCCTGATGATGTTGTTGTCTTGGTTCATTATACAAGCCTTGGGTGAAAAGCGCAACCGGAAACGCGTTCCCGAAAGTGTGAGCAGTGGAGCTTGCAGCCTGGTGGATGCACGCCCTTTGTCGGGCGGTCTGCCGCATGGAAAACGGAGGGCGACGAGGGAGACCTTGCATGGGAGTTGTTTTTTATATAGTCTGTGCCTTGTTTGACACAGTAAAGCGTGCTATAATAAAGTACCATTTCATTTTGTTTGGAGGAACCTCCTATGTTACAGATCCTGCACCATCCTGCATACTATAAAGACGGCGCCTTCCTGCCCGCACCGGCAGAGGGGATGCCCACCCCGGCGGAGGCCAAGAAGGGCACCATGGCCTACGGCATCCTGGAAAGCCACAACACCAGCGGCGACATGACCGACCTGAAGATCAAGTTCGACGCCATGGCCTCCCACGACATCACCTACGTGGGCATCATCCAGACTGCCCGCGCCAGCGGCCTCCAGCAGTTCCCCCTGCCCTACGTCCTCACCAACTGCCACAACAGCCTCTGTGCCGTAGGCGGCACCATCAACGAGGACGACCACGTGTTCGGCCTGTCCGCTGCCAAGAAGTACGGCGGCGAGTTCGTCCCCGCCCATCAGGCGGTCATCCACTCCTACATGAGAGAGCGCTACGCCGGCGGCGGCAAGATGCTCCTGGGTTCGGACAGCCACACCCGGTACGGCGCTTTCGGCACCATCGCCATGGGCGAGGGCGGCCCGGAGCTGGTGAAACAGCTGCTGAACAAGACCTATGACATCGCCTATCCCAAGGTCATCGCCATCTACCTCACCGGCGTACCCCGTCCCGGCGTAGGCCCTCAGGACGTGGCGCTGGCGCTCATCGGCGCCACCTTCCCCAAGGGCATTGTGAAAAACTCCATCATGGAATTCTTCGGCCCCGGCGTGGCGGCTCTGTCCATGGACTACCGCTGCGGCATCGACGTGATGACCACCGAGACCGCCTGTCTGTCCTCGGTCTGGTGTACCGACGAGACCACCAAGGCGTACATGACCACCCTGGGTCGTGGGGAAGAATATAAAGAACTGAACCCGGCGGAGGGCGCTTACTATGATGACGTGATCCTGGTGGACCTGTCCAAGGTGGAGCCCATGATCGCCCTGCCCTTCCACCCCTCCAACGCCTTCACCATTGCGGACTTCAAGGCCAATATGATGGACATCCTCCACCAGGTGGACAAGGCCACCATCGAACAGTTCAAGCTGAAGGAAGCGCCGGAGTCTCTGACCAAGAAGGTGCGGGACGGCAAGTTCTACGTAGATCAGGCGGTCATCGCCGGTTGTTCCGGCGGCACCTATCAGAATCTGATGCGGGTCTCTGAGATCCTGTCCGGCCAGCGGCTGGGCGACGGCTCCCTGTGGCTGAGCTGCTACCCCGGCTCCATGCCCGCTTTCCTGGCGCTGTCCCGGAACGGTGCCCTGACCACCCTGGCTGCCGCCGGTGCCTCTGTCCGCAGCTGCTTCTGCGGCCCCTGCTTCGGCGCGGGGGACGTGCCTGCCAACGGCGCTTTCTCCATCCGCCACTCCACCCGGAACTTCCCCAACCGGGAGGGCAGCAAGCCCTCTGACGGTCAGCTGAGCTATGTGGCACTGATGGACGCCCGTTCCATCGCCGCCACTGTCCTCAACGGCGGTGCGCTGACCGCTGCCACCGAGCTGCCCAACGTGCCCGCCGACCCGGCCAACGAGCCTTACGAATACGACGACACCTCCTATCGCAGCCGCGTCTATTACGGCGTCGGCAAGCCCGATCCGGACGCAGAACTGGTCTTTGGCCCTAACATCGCTGACTGGCCGGAACAGATCGCCATGCCGCAGGATCTGCTGCTGACCGCAGCCAGCGCCATCTACGACCCGGTGACCACCACCGACGAGCTGATCCCCTCCGGCGAGACCTCCAGCTATCGTTCCAACCCCTTGAAGCTGGCTGAGTTCACCCTGAGCCGGAAGGACCCGGCCTATGTGGGCCGTGCCAAGGCCATCCAGGCGGTGGAACAGAAGCGTCGTCAGGGCAATGTGGATGCGGAAGTCACCGCTGCACTGGCCGGTCACGCTGCGGAGACCACCGGCCTGGGTTCCTTCGTCATGGCGCTGAAGCCCGGCGACGGCTCCGCCCGTGAGCAGGCCGCCAGCTGCCAGCGGGTGCTGGGTGGCTGCGCCAACCTGGCGGCGGAATATGCTACCAAGCGCTATCGCTCCAACGTGGTCAATTGGGGCATGCTGCCCTTCATCGTGGACGGTCTGGCCGACTACGATATCCAGCCCGGCGATCAGCTGTGGATCCCCGGTGTCCGCGCTCTGCTGGAAGGGGACGGGGAGACCATCCAGGCCACCCTGCTCCAGAAGGGCAAGGAGACGGCCGTCACCCTCCAGCTGCCTGGCATGACTCGGGAGGAACGGGACATCGTGCTGGCAGGCTGCCTCATCAACTACTACAATACGGAAGACTGACCTGAATCAAAACCGTCCACCGTTCTCGGTGGGCGGTTTTTTGTCCGCCTGTGGCGCAGGAGCAGGTGCAAAAGAGGAGTGAGGGGCGAAAAAGTGGTCAAAAAAGGAAAATAACAGGGAAATTCACAGGGCAGACGGGGAAAAAATGAATGGGGTTGTGCAAAATGGAGAAAAAGAAGGGCGAGAAGGCAAAAAATAAATCACGAAATTTGTGGTTCAGCATATGGAAATTTCCCGGCAAAATGATATAATAAATAGAGTTTTTGCCGGATAAAGAACGAAAAGCAAAAATCGTGAGAATAGGAGCATACTATGTCTATATTGGATGTGTTCGCGCTGTTAGGCGGTGTGGGCTTGTTTTTGTATGGCATGATGGAGATGTCCAGCGGGCTGAAGAACGCCGCCGGTGATAACCTCCGCATCATCCTGGAAAAAGCGACCCGCAACCGCGTCGTGTCCGTGTTGGTGGGCATCTTGGTGACCATGATGATTCAAAGCTCGTCGGCCACCGACGTCATGGTCATTGGCTTCGTCAACTCCGGGCTGATGAATCTGTCCCAAGCGCTGGGGGTCATCATGGGTGCCAACATCGGCACCACGGTCACCGCTCAGCTGACTGCCTTTGATTTAGGCTCATACGCGCCGATGATCTTGTTCGTCGGTACGGTGATGTATCTGTTCGTGAAAAAGGCGACCATCCAATACATTGGGGAAGTTGTCATGGGCTTTGGTATGCTGTTCGAGGGCATCACCCTGATGAAGCAAGCCATCATCCCAATGTCCCAGACCGAACAGTTCATCGCCCTGTTGGAGGGCTTGTCCAACCCGGCGGCGGCGCTGATCTTCGGCGTCCTCTTCACCGCCCTGGTGCAGAGCTCCTCCTCCTCCATCGCCATCTTCCAGGCCTTCGCCATCCAAGGCATCCTGGACTACCGCACCGTGGTCTACCTGGCTATCGGCGCCGCCATCGGTTCCGTCACCCCCAACCTGCTGGCCTCCCTGACCACCAACCGGGAGGGCAAGCGCAGTGCGGTGCTGAACCTGGTGTTCAACGTGATCCGAGCGGCCATCCTGACCACCCTCATCACCATCTTCCCCCAGATCCTGGACTTTATCCAGAGCCTGGCACCCCACGACATCGGCCGTCAGATCGCTCATACTCACACCATCTTCGCCACCCTGGCCGTGCTCATCGAGCTGCCTATGTCCAATATGATCGTCAAGATCTCCCGCAAAATCATCCCCGTCCTGCCGGAAGAGCAGGAAAAGGACGAGCGTTATCGCCTGGTCTACCTGTCCGGCCTGGAGAATATCCCTCCCGCCGTGGCGTTGAAGCAGGCACAGATGGAGATCGCTCGCATGGGCAAATTCGCCGAGGAAAACCTGCAGATGGGCATCGACTGCGTCTTGCAGCGGGATGAGAGCAAGGTCAAGCCGGTGTACGAGCTGGAGGCCGTGGTGGACTACCTGGACAGCCAGATCACCCAGGCGCTCATCAATATGCGCTACCACCACATGACCGACAAAGAGCTCAGCCGCCTGTCCCACATGATCCTGGCCGTGTCCGATATCGAACGCATCAGTGACCATGCGGAGAACCTGACCCAGTATATGCTGCGGCTGAAGGAGC
>CAKTHW010000081.1 GCA_934565425.1 uncultured Oscillospiraceae bacterium | reverse complement strand
GATAAACCCCCCGTGCTGGAATGTATCAACCTGGGCATCACCTTCGGTGGCCTGAAGGCAGTGGAGGACTTCAACCTGGGCATCGGTCAGACCGAGATCGCCGGCCTCATCGGCCCCAACGGCGCAGGCAAGACCACCATCTTTAACCTGCTCACCAAAGTCTACCAGCCCACCACCGGTTCCATCCTGCTCAACGGTCAGGACATCCAGAACATGGATACCGCTCACGTCAACCGTTCCGGCATCGCCCGTACCTTCCAGAACATCCGCCTGTTCTCCAACCTGACCGTGGAGGAAAACGTGAAGGTGGCGATGAACAACCAGATGCACTACAATATGATCAGCAGTCTCTTTCGCCTGCCCAGCTACTGGCGGGAGGAGAAGGAAGCCCACGAGAAGGCTCTGGAACTGCTGTCCATCTTCAACATGGAGAACGAGGCCAACGTCAAGGCCGGCTCGCTGCCCTACGGCGCGCAGCGCCGTCTGGAGATCGTTCGAGCCCTGGCCACCCAGCCCCGTCTGCTCCTGCTGGACGAACCGGCTGCCGGCATGAACCCGTCGGAGACCTCCGAGCTGATGGAGAATATCAGAAAGATTCGTGACACCTTCCAGATCGCAGTCATGCTCATCGAGCATGATATGAACTTGGTCATGAACATCTGCGAAGGCATCTGTGTGCTGAACTTCGGCAAGGTCATCGCCAAGGGCACCCCCAAAGAGATCCAGGCCAACCCTGCGGTCATTGAAGCCTATCTGGGCAAGAAAAAGGAGGCGTGACGATGGGAGCGATTTTAACGGTTGATAACATCAACGTCTACTATGGCAGCATCCATGCCATCAAGGGCATTTCCTTTGAAGTCAACGCCGGCGAGATCGTCACCCTGATCGGTGCCAACGGCGCAGGCAAATCCACCACTCTGAACACCATCTCCGGCCTGCTCCGCAGCCGGACGGGCTCCATCCAGTTCATGGGCGAGGATCTGGGCAAGCTGCCTCCCCACAAGACCCTCTCCAAGGGTCTGGCACTGGTTCCGGAAGGACGGCGCATCTTCTTACAGATGACCGTCCAGGAGAACCTGGATATGGGCGCATACATCCGCAAGAACAACATCAAGCCGGAGCTGGATATGGTCTACGACTACTTCCCCCGCCTGAAGGAACGTTCCAAGCAGGTGGCAGGCACCCTGTCCGGCGGCGAACAGCAGATGCTGGCCATGGGTCGTGCCCTCATGAGCAAGCCCAAGGTCATCATGCTGGACGAGCCGTCCATGGGTCTGGCACCCATCCTGGTGGAGGAGATCTTTGAGATCATCAAGCACCTCCACGAGGCCGGCACCACCATCCTGCTGGTGGAACAGAACGCTCAGGCCGCCCTGTCCGTGGCCGACCGGGGCTACGTCATGGAGACCGGCAAGATCGTCGCCTCCGGCACCGGCGCAGAGCTGCTGGACTCCCCGGCCATCAAGAAGGCTTATCTGGGCGGTTGAGTCCCAGGGGGAAAATTCCCGTACATCTAAGAAAAAACGCTGTAGCGTGCTTTTACGGCGCGTTACAGCGTTCTTTTTTTGCGTCAGGGTAGATTTCAGCACCGTTTCCTGCTATAGTGGAGACAAAAGGGGGGAGAGCGCATGAAGCTATACGAAGTGCAGGAGCGAACCGGCACCCTGCTGAACGCCCCTGGGAGAACTCCGTCCGGGCGACCCACCTGTTCCTATCCAACGAGGAGATTGCGCACATCAAGACCTACGTCCCCCAGGCGTTAGCGGCCGTCCCGCACCTGGTGGTGGCAGAACGGACGCCAGGCGTGCCCGTGGGCTTCCTAGGCGTGGAAGGCGACCGGCTGGAGATGCTGTTCCTGGCGCCGTCAGAGCGCGGGCAGGGGACAGGTCGCCAGCTGCTCCAATACGGCGTCCAAACCTATGGCATACGCACCGTCACCGTCAACGAGCAGAACCCCCCAGGCGGTGGGCTTCTACCAGCACCTGGGCTTTGTGACCTACCAGCGGACAGACCAGGACGAGCAGGGGGAACCCTACCCGCTGCTCTACATGAGACTGCCCTGAGGGCGAAAAAAATCCTCCGTAGCGATACGGAGGATTTTTGTATGGATTGAGATGTTCTTAGAACATGGGGACGACAGCACCGCCATAGGTGTTGTTGATGTAATCACGGATGGTGTCGGATTCCAGAGCCTTGACCAGAGCCTGGATGGCAGCGTTCTTTTCGTTGCCTTCCTTGACAGCGACCACGTTCACATAAGCGGTAGCAGCTTCGCCGTCCTTGGATTCCACTGCCAGAGCGTCAGCGACCTTCAGGCCAGCGTCCAGAGCGTAGTTGCCGTTGATGACGGCCAGGTCAACGTCCTTCAGACGGGTGGGGATCTGAGCGGCTTCCAGTTCCAGGATGTCCAGGTTCTTCTTGTTCTCGGTGATGTCCAGCTTGGTGGCGTTGATGCCTACGCCGTCAGCCAGCTTGATCAGACCTTCCTGCTGGAGCAGCAGCAGAGCGCGGGCTTCGTTGGTGGCGTCGTTGGGGACAGCGATCTGAGCGCCATCGGGCAGGTCAGCGATGGAAGCGGTCTTGCCGGCATAGAGGCCGAAGGGTTCGTAGTGGACTTCTGCGACGCTTGCCAGATGGGTGCCGTTGTCCTTGTTGTAGTTGTTCATGTAGGTGATGTGCTGGAAGTAGTTGGCGTCCAGGGAGCCGTCTTCGACAGCGTCATTGGGGGTGTTGTAGTCGTTGTATTCCACGATGTCCAGGGTGATGCCTTCCTTAGCCAGGATGGGCTTGACCTGTTCCAGGATCTCAGCGTGGGGAGCGGGGGTAGCGCCCACCTTCAGGGTGGTGCCGGAAGCAGGGGTGCTGGTGGCAGCGCTGGTGGCGGCGTCAGCGGGGTTGGAGCTGGTAGCGGGAGCCTTGGAGCCACCGCCGCAAGCGGCCAGGGACAGGCAGGTCACGACGGACAGTGCCAGTGCGAACAGTCTTTTCTTCATCTTCATTTTCTCCTTTGCTTAAAAATGGTTTGCATGAGATAACAATGCTATGTGAACCGCACAGAGCGGAACGCAACGGGGGGGACATCCAAACAAGGGCAATAAAAAACGCCCTCGACAACCTGTCAAGGACGAAAGCGCAGCTTCGTGGTACCACCTTGGTTCGTCGAAACCTCACAGCTCCGACCTCAGAGAGTGCGGGACGATGTCATCCGATACTCCTGCGCGTTGACGGGCGCACCCGGCGCGGCCTAAGTTTGACCCTCAGTCGCGCGGCTCCAAGACCATGTTCTGCGTGGCGCTCCGTGCCTGTTCCCAGCTGCCCAGGCTCTCTGTACCGTACTTCCACACGTACTCTTCTCTTCCCTGCCTTTGAACGATTATTTGGATTCGTTGGCATTAAATTTATCACAGAAGGCCACCGGTGTCAATGGGGGCTTTTGCCTAGAAAAAGAGTGGGCAAGGGGCGAACCTTGTCCACTCTTTACAAAAATCACAAAAATCAGGCTGCGTCGTTGGCCTTGCTCTCGCCAGCGTTCCGCTTGCCCCGTTTCCGGGTCTTGGTGTTGCGGCGATCGAGACGGTTGGCGGTGTGGGTGCCCAGGGACTGGAAGATCTGCACCATGATGACCAGCAGGATGACGGACACGTACAGCACCAGGTACATCCGGCGCTGATAGCCGTTGTTGATGGCCAAGCTGCCCAGGCCGCCGCCGCCGATGGCTGCGGACATAGCGCCGTAGCCCAGGATGGTGATGAAGGCGGTGGTAAAACCGTTGATGAGAGAGGGCAGTGCCTCCGGCAGCATGACCTTGAAGGTGATCTGCATGGGGGTGCAGCCCATGGCCTGTGCCGCCTCCAAAATACCGTGGTCAGACTCCCGCAGGGAAGCCTCTACCAGACGGGCCACGAAGGGGAAGGCGGCCACCACCAGGGGGATGATGGACGCGACGGTGCCCACGCTGGTGCCGATGATGACCCGGGAGAGGGGGATGACCAGCACCATCAGGATGAGGAAGGGCACGGAGCGGAGCAGGTTGACGATGACGTTGATGACCCGCATGAGGACGCGGGGCAGGGGACGGACGCCGTCCGGCTCACCGGTGACCAGGATGATGCCCAAGGGCAGGCCGATGACGTAGGCGAAGAAGGTGGACAGGACGGTGGAGTAGAAGGTCTCCCAGATGTCCTTGAGCAGGCTGGCTTCCAGATAGGCCAGCTGCTGGCTGACGACGGTGGAACCGAAGAGTGTGCCGAAAAATTCATCCATGATAGTCACGAACCTCCTCCATAGTCACGTTGGGCTGGCTCTTGATGTAAGCGATGGCCTTGGCCGCCTCCTCCGGGTCGGTGGGCAGACCCAGCAGCATGGTGCCGAAGGCCTTGCCGTCGATGTTCCGGGTGTCGGCGCCCAGGATGTTCACCTTCACGCCGCAGTCGATGGCCAGGGATGCGATGAGCGGTTCGTAGGAGGAACCGCCGTTGAAGGCGATGCGGATGACGTTGGCGGCAGGCAGCTGGTCGATGACCACCCCGTTGGGGTACACCAGCCGACGACCGGCCTCGGTCTGGGGGTTGGAGAAGATGTCCTCCACCGTGCCGGACTCCTGGAGCACGCCGTGATCCAGGATGGCCACGTGGGTGCAGATCTCTTCCACGACCGCCATCTCATGGGTGATGACCACCACGGTGATGCCCAGGCGCTGGTTGATGTCCTTGACCAGCTTCAGGATGTCCTGGGTGGTCTTGGGGTCCAGGGCGGAGGTGGCCTCGTCGCAGAGCAAAATTTTGGGGTCAGAGGCCAGGGCACGGGCGATGGCGATACGCTGCTTCTGTCCGCCGGAGAGCTGCGCAGGGTAGGCGTCCGCCTTGTCGGGGAGGCCGACGATCTCCAACAGCTCCTTGGCCTTCTTCTGGGCGTCGGCCGCCTTCACGCCGGCGATCTCCATGGGAAAGCAGATATTCTTCAGACAAGTCCGCTGCATGAGCAGGTTGAACTGCTGAAAGATCATGCTGATGGAGCGACGCTGCTGGATGAGCTCCTTGGCGGGCATGACGCACAAGTCCTTGCCGTCGATGACCACCTGACCGGAGGTGGGACGCTCCAGCAGATTGATGCAGCGCACCAGGGTGGACTTACCCGCGCCGCTCATGCCCACGATGCCGTAGACGTCACCATCGTGGATGGTGATGTTCACATCATGCAAGGCGGTCAGCTCCCCGTCGGCGGTGGGGAAGACCTTGGTGATGTGTTTTAATTCGATCATAAAATCACTTCCCTTGGGAAAATTCTCGTTCAGTGCTACAATATTAAATTGTAAGATAAAAAGTGAAACGTGTCAAGATGGCGGGTGTCGACAAGTCGACACCCGCTATCGAAAATGCAGGCATTTTCGATAATTTTGCAGCCGGGTGCATGCACTCACCCGTCTGAGAAGAGAAAAAACTGACGCGCATGTCGCCAGTTTTTTCAGATTGCATTTTATTCCGTCATCTACGATGCCGGAACTCTGTGAGACTTTGCATTATCTGCTGCTTTTCACAGTCCGAAGGGAGATTTGTGTTGTGCCGAAAAACGTTACAGCAGCTGCTCCAATTCCGCCAAGCTCTCCGGTCGAGTGGCCCAGCTGGTGGCGAAGCGGATGACGGTGTGGTCCTCGTCCAGCTCTTCCCAGAACCCGAAGGACACGCGCTTGGCCAGCTCCTCCATCTGCCCGTTCTCCACCACCACGAACTGCTGGTTGGTGGGGGTCTCCAGGTAGAACTGATACCCCTTCCGGCGCAGGATGTCCTTGAGCTGTTCCGCCATGGCGATGGCGTGGCGGGAGATGTCCAGATAGAGGCCGTCGGTGAACAGCGCGTCAAATTGCAGCCCCAGCAGCCGTCCCTTGGCCAGCAGGGCGCCGTTCTGCTTAATTTGCGTGAAGAAGTGGGGGATGAGGTCGGCCTTGGGGAACACCACTGCCTCGCCGAACAGGGCGCCCACCTTGGTGCCGCCGATGTAGAAGGCGTCGCACAGTTTTGCCAGGTCAGGCAGGGTCACATCCGTCCCGTGGGCCGCCAGACCGTAGCCCAGACGGGCGCCGTCCAGATAGAGGGGCAGCTCATACCGGTCACATACCGCCCGGATGGCCTCCAGCTCCGCCTTGGTGTACAACGTGCCGTACTCGGTGGGGTGAGAGATATACACCATCCCCGGACACACCATGTGATCCCAGCTCCCGTCCCGGTAGAACTTCTCGATCCACGCAGTCAGGTCAGCCGCCGCCACCTTGCCCTCGTGCTGGGGCACCGTCAGCACCTTGTGACCGCCCGCCTCAATGGCACCTGCCTCGTGGAGGGCGACGTGGCCTGTGTCCGCCGCCAGAACGCCCTGATAGGGCCGGAGGAGACTGCGGATGACGGTGGCGTTGGTCTGGGTGCCGCCCACCAGGAATTCCACCTGAGCACCCGGGCAGTGGCAGGCGGCACGGATCTTGTCCTTGGCCTGGGCGCAGTAGGGGTCCTGACCGTAGCCGACGGTCTGTTCCAGGTTGGTGTCCAGGAGCCGCTGAAGGACGGCAGGATGTGCGCCTTCGAGATAGTCGCTGTTGAAGTAGAGCATGGTCGTCACCTTTCTTTTTATTTTATAGGTAGGAACATATCATTTATAAGTAGAAGTATGTCGAAGGGCGAACCCCCGGCGAGGGTTCGCCCTCTTTTTGACTGCGTCAAAAATTCACCCACTCCTGCGCTTTTTTGCGCATAGGGGGGTTCGCTGTCTGCGGACAGCGACCAGGGG
>CAKTHW010000080.1 GCA_934565425.1 uncultured Oscillospiraceae bacterium | reverse complement strand
CTCCAAGACCCTCACCCAGGGCGATGACTACACCGTCACCTACAGCCGCAGCAGCGAGCCGGGCACCGCCACGGTGAAGGTCACCGGCACCGGCAAATACACCGGCACGCTGTCGAAGACCTTCCAGATCACCACCCTCACCGCCACCTACCGCACCACCTCCCAGGTCAACTACCGCGCCGGTGTCGGCACCAGCGCCACCAAGAAGGGCAGCCTGTCCGGTGACAAGACGGTGCAGGTGTACTACGGCTGGCACAAGACAGTGGACGGGGTGAAGTGGTACAAGGTGCGCATCGGCGGCAGCGACTACTACATGAGCGGCAGCTACCTGAGACCGGAGGTGCTGGTGACCTATCAGGTCAAGTCCAACGTGAACTACCGCACCGGTGCCGGCACCAGCCACACCAAGAAGGGGCAGTTCAAGAAGGGCGCGTCCGTGGCCATCGTCCAGGGCTGGAGCAAGAAGGTCAGCGGCAAGAGCTGGTACCGGGTCAAGGTGGGCAGCAAGTACTACTACGTCATGGCCAGCTACCTGACCAAGCAGGAGACCATTTCTACCTACACCAACCACGCCAAAGTCAACGTCCGCACCGGCGCGGGCACCGACAAGACCCTCAAAACAAAACTCCTCGCCGGCACCCCCGTCCACGTGGTCAAGGGCGGCAGCAAGACGGTCAGCGGCGAAGCCTGGGATCGGGTGAAGGTGGACAGCAAGTACTATTACATCATGGCAAGCTACCTGACCAAATCCTAAGAACCACATAGAAACACCCTGGTGGACTCCCACCAGGGTGTTGTTCGTTATTTGGCTACCTTCTTCTTCCGCCCCGTCAGGTAGAGCAGACCGGGCAGGACGAAGAGGACGCAGATGAGGGAGCAGATGGTGCCCCGCCCCAGCAGGTAGCCCAGCTGGGAGAGCAGTCCGTGGGTGGAGATGACACCCAACAGGAACCCCACCGAGATCATGGCGATGGCGGAGGTCAGGATGGAGGCAGTGGTGTGTGCAATGGTGCGGGCGATGCGCTCCTTTGGCTCCATGGTGTCCGGGCACTCCCGGTAGCGGTCGGAGAACAGGATGGCGTAGTCCACGGTGGCGCCCAGCTGGATGGAGCTGATGATGAGGTAGGCGATGTAGAACAAGGGCTTGTGCTGGAGGTACGGGATGGTCAGGTTGATCCAGATGGCCGTTTCGATGGTGAGCACCAACACCAGCGGGGTCTTCAGCTGTTTCATGGTCAGCAGCAGCATCAGGAAGACCGCGCCGATGGCGATGAGGTTCACCTTGACCATGTCCTCCGTGATCGTGTCCATCAGGTCGTAGGTGCTGACGCCTTGCCCAGCCAGGTAGTAGTCGTCCCCGTAGTAACGGTGACCTTGGCCACCCCTTTGCCGAAGGGATAGAAGGAGGGCAGGAAGCTCCGGTGGGACAGCTTATCCATGAGCCGGAAGCAGATCAAAATGACGCCGGGCATGAACAGGAACACGGTCAGCAGGCTGATGCCCACGCCCTTGGCCAGCGCTCTGCCCAGGTCGGAGCCGATACCGAAGCGCATGAAGAGGAGGGCGATGAAGCCGATGACAGTGGTCAGACCGCTGGACAGGATGGAGGACGTGGATTTGCACAGCGCCTCCTTCATGGCCGCCTTGGGGTCGGGGTTCTCCTTCCGGCACTCGCTGAACCGGTGGATGAGGAAGACCGAGTAGTCCAGGGACACGGCCAGCTGTAGGATGTTGCCGGCGGCGTTGGTGACGAAGGAGATCTCCCGAAGATGAGGTTGGTGCCGGAGTTGATCATCACCGCCACGCCGATGCCCAGCAGGACCATCAGCGGCTCCAGCCAAGAGGTGGTCACCAGGGTGAGCACCACCAGGACGATGAGGACGGCCACGACAGCGATCTTCTGAATCTCACTGACCGTGCTGCTGGTGGCGACAGCCGTGCTGACCGCGGAGCCGGTCATGGCGTTGTCGTCACCGATGAGCTTACGGATGGCGGGGACGGCGGAGTTGATGTCCTCTTCCCCGATGGTCACCGTGTACAGGGCGATGTTGTCCTTATAATAAGGTGTCACCGTGTCCTCGTCCAGCAGTTCCAGCGGCAGGTCCAGTGCGTTCTGGTCGTCCAGCCAGGTCACCGACTCCACTCCGTCGATGGCTTCCAGCTTGGCCTTGTAGTCCAGAGCCTGGGCGTAGGTCACGTCCTTGATGGCCACGCGGGCGTTGGGGATGGCGCCGTCGAAGGTGTCGTTCATCTTATCCAGCGCCACGGTGGACGGGGAATCGGCGGGGAGATAGTCGTTCATATCGTAGTTGACCGACACATCCTGCTGGGCGATGGCGCCGGCTACCGCAGCCACCAAAAAGAGGATCATGATGGGGACGCGCAGGCGAATGACCCAGTCGAAGAATTTTTCCTTCATGTCCGGATCCCTCCGTTTCAGGTTTGCAAGTTTATTTGACATTTGTTACGGTAGTTAGTATGATAGGGGAACCGCACCGATTTTGCAACGTACAATGCGGGTACAAGTGTCAATTATTTGACATATTCCGATGATATGACCAATTACTTGGAGGCACCATGAACGATCTGAGAACCCAAAAGACCTTCCGCAGCCTGAAGCTGGCCTTTCTAGACCTGCTGGAACAGCACCGCTTCGAGGACATCACCGTAGGACAGCTCTGCCAGCGGGCAGAGATACGGCGCGCCACCTTTTACAACCACTTTGCGGACAAGTTCGAATTTCTGTCCTTCTTCATCCGGGAGATACGGGATGACATGGTCACCTGCATCGCTCAGCGGAACCCGGAGGTCGAAAAAGAAGCAGGTTCTTATTACAAGAACCTGCTCCATGAGTTGGTGGTCTTTTTTCAGGCGCATCCGCAGCTGGTGCGCAACCTGAAGAACAGCCAGATGCTGCCGGTGATGATGGAGATCTTTGCCGAATCCGTCGCCCAGGACGCCCTGCACTATTTCCACGAGCAGGGGCAGCCGGAGCCGGAGGAACAGCTGGAGCTGAAAGCCCACTTCTACGCCGGAGGCATTTTGCAGCTGCTCCAGCTGTGGATGAAGGACCCCGAGCGGTTCCAGATCGACTCGGTGAACTGGCTCAACTACCTCCTCTAGCCCTCACGCTCTGGGGTGCGCCTTCTGGTACACGTCCATCAGGTGCTGGTTGATGAGCTTGGTGTAGATCTGGGTGGACGAGATGTCCGCGTGCCCCATCATCTCCTGGATGGAGCGCAGGTCGGCACCGTTCTGCAGCAGGTGGGCGGCAAAGGAGTGCCGGAGGGTGTGGGGGGTGATCTCGGTCTGGATGCCGGCTTTTTCCTGATAGTATTTCACCAGCTTCCAGAACCCCTGCCGGCTCATGCGCACCCCATTCATATTCACAAACAACGCCCGCTCCCCCGGTACCACCAGGTGGGGGCGGATATTTTTCAGATAGTCGGACAGCGCCTTGATGGCACCCGGATACAGCGGGATGATCCGGCTCTTTTTCTTGCCCACGCAGACCAGGTAACCGGACGTCAGGTTCACGTCGTCCAGGTTCAGGGAGATGAGCTCGCTGACCCGGATGCCGGTGGCGTACAGCACCTCCAGCATGGCGTGATCCCGGAACCCCTTGTCGTCCACGCAGCGGGGCTGCTCCAGCAGCAGCTCCACCTCTTGGTTGGAAAGGATCTGAGGGAGCTTCCGCTCCACCTTCTCCGCCTTCACCCCTTTGGCCGGGTTCTCCGCGCAGCGACCCTTCTGCTGGAGCCAGCGGTAGAGGCACTTGAGGGAGGCCAGGGCACGGGTGACGGTGGCCGCTGACTTGCCCATCCGGAGCATCTCCTTGCGATAGGTCTCGATGCGCTCACGGGTGGCGTCCAGCACTTGCCGGTCGTCCTCGCCCAGGTAGTGGACATACTGGGTGATGTCCCGCATGTAGGAGGCCACCGTATTGGCGGAAGCGCCCTTCTCCGTCACAAGATAGGTTTTGAACTCGGTCAGCAGATCCATGGTTGATAATACCCTTTCCTATTTCTATCGTTACGCGTTCTCTCTTCGTAGTCAGGCCATGTATTGGGGCAGCAACAACAGCAGCAGTCGAAAGGAGAGGAAGGTCACCAGCGCGATGGCCACGATGGCTCCCGTCACCGCCAAGACTCCCTTCCAGCGCACACTGACCCCGGCGGACTTGGGACGCCCGAAGGCGATGCCGCTGGCCAGCTCCATGCTCCACACCGCCACCAGGAACAGGACGGGGATGAAGAACAGCTCCGCCAGCCCGAAGAACACCGCAGCGGCCAGGAGGCCGTGGGGACCGTAGAGGAGGGTCAGGGTGGAGATGGCAAAGGCGAAGGAAAAGCCCTTGCAGAGCATGGTCGCGGGGACGACGAAGACGCCCAGGGCGGAGAAGCCCACCAGGAAGAGCAGCAAGGGCAGGCGGAGGAAATACCACAGGGTGTGGAGGAAGTTGGACCAGCTGTAGGCGCTGTCCGGCGCGATCTGGCTGTAGAGGGAGAAGAACTGTCTCAGGTTCCCGCACCCCTCTGCGCCCACCAACCAGGCGGCCAGCATCCCCAACCCAGCGCCCAGAACAAAGGCTGCCCCCAGGAGCAGGAAGGCACGGGCGTAGGGTTGGTCTTTCCGGTTCCAACGGGGGAAAAATCGTTCTGTGCGCTTCACGTATATCACCTCGATGGAGGATATGCAGGGCACGTCCCATTCAGAAGCGGAATCTTCCCATAACACCGGTGAAAGATCGGTCATCACCGGTTATCACCATCTGGGGATAACCGGGGGATACGCTGTTTTTATTGCATTACCGAGGAACATTATACCTCTATTACATGGATTACGCAAGTTTTTTTCCAAATCTTTCAGTGAGAATTTTTATTTTGCATTCTTATGTCAATAACGTTATGTCAATTATCGTATCCTGCAAAAAACCGTCCCGCAGTCAACATAACGACCGCAGGACGGTTTGCATGTCAGATTCGGTTTTGTCCCGTCTCGATTTCGGCGCCGCACAGGGTGATTTCAGCCGCTGCGCAAGGTTTTTCGACCCCCGCTAGGGTCAGCTCACTCCCCTTCCGGCTCCGCCAGACCAGACCGGATGGCGCTCATGGCGATGGCACACTCCAGACGCTTCCGTTCCAGCTCGCAAGCCACCTCGCTGGGCTGCATGATGTCGCCGTTGACGTTGAAGTTGGAGGCACTGCACCCGCCGGAGCAGTAGAATTTCGCCCAGCACTTCCGGCAGGCTTCCTTGGTGTAGATGTTCACGCCGCCGAACTGGTCGGCGATCTCCGTCCGGAAGCTGCCGTCGTACAGGTTGCCCATCTTGAAGGCATCGTTGCCCACGAACTGGTGACAGGGGTAGATGTCCCCCTCCGGGGTGATGGCCACATACTCGTTGCCAGCGCCGCAGCCGCGCATCCGCTTGATGACACAGGGGCCCTGCTCCAGGTCCACGTAGAAGTGGAAGAAGTTCACGTCAGGCCGCTTGAGCAGCTCTTTGGCCAGCTTCTCGTACTCGGCGAAGACCACGGGCAGATCCTCCATGGTGATGGCCAGCGGGTCGCCGTCCTTGCCGGTGGCAGGCTCGACGGACACATTCTTGAACCCCAGGTCGTCACAGATGTGAAGCACGTCATCGGCAAAGTGGAGGTTCTCCTTGGTGAAGGTGCCTCGCAGATAGTATTCTTGGTCGCCCCGCTGCTCCACCAGCGCTTGGAACTTGGGAACGATAATGTCATAGCTCCCCTTCCCTCCTGCGGTGGGACGCATATTGTCGTTGACTTCCTTCCGGCCGTCCAGGGACAGGACGGCGTTCTTCAGCTCGGTGTTGATGTACTCGGTGTTCTCCGGGTTCAGCAGCATCCCATTGGTGGTGATGGTGAAGCGGAAATTTTTGTCCTTCTCCTCTTCGATGGAGCGGGCGTAGGCGATGGTCTCCTTCACCGTGTCCATGGCCATGAGGGGCTCGCCGCCGAAGAAGTCCACCTCAATGTTGTGGCGCTTGCCGGACTTCTCGATAACAAAGTCGATGGCTCGCTTGGCAGTCTCCGGAGACATGATGGCACGGCGGCTGCCATAGCCGCCGGTGGAGGCGAAGCAGTACTTACAGCGCAGGTTGCAGTCATGGGCTACGTTCAGACAGAGCGCCTTGATGGGGGTGTTCTTCACCACTGCCCACTGGGGGTTGATGTAGTCCTCCTCCTCGAACAGCAGCTTGTCCTCCGCCAGCTCCTTCAGCTCCTGCCAGCACTCCTCCAGCTCCGCTCTGGGGTACTGGGGCAGTTTTTCGATCACGTCCTCCGGACAGTGCTCCGCCATGGGGGGCGTGACACAGTTGAGCAGGTCGTAGCTCAGTTCGTCCAGCACATGGACGGCGCCGCTGTCCACGTCCATGGCGATGTAGCAGCCCAGGGCCTTAAATGTATGGATCATAGTCATCCCTCTTTTTATATCTCAATATCGTCAGACGGCGCGAGGCCGTCATTGGGTTCGGAAAACGGGCAAAAGAAAACTTCCGGCACCAGCTGAAAAGAGCCAGGTGGGAAGTCTTCTCTATGCCACGGCAAGTAATGGATTACTTGCTCTGTTCACATTTCTGGTTTGCCACGGTGCAAGAAGTTTTGCAGGCAGACTGACAAGAAGTCTGGCATTCGCCGCAACCGCCGTGAGCAGCGCTGTTCTTCAGGGTAGCGCCGTTGAGCGTTTTAATATGCTTCAAGAAACTCTCCTCCTCACCATATTTTTCACCATTATAACACACCCC
This sequence comes from uncultured Oscillospiraceae bacterium, assembly GCA_934565425.1. Classification (GTDB taxonomy): domain Bacteria; phylum Bacillota; class Clostridia; order Oscillospirales; family Oscillospiraceae; genus Onthomonas. Next base: position 46 of record CAKTHW010000080.1, on the reverse strand, counting down.
GACCCCGATTGCAAACAATTTTCAATACCGTTTCGGCAGCACCCCA